>NZ_JBEZWX010000022.1:0-121157 GCF_040637635.1 Streptomyces sp. NPDC028635
TCCGTCCTCGGTCCGGCCGCCCGTCCCCGACGCGCGCACCGTTGCCCGGTGCCGGCCGCTGCGGGCGGACACCCCCCACCCCGGCCCCTTCCCGCCGTACGCGGGTGCCGGCCGTCGCCCCTTAACGCCGTCGGCGACTGCGGGCCCGTCGGCCCTTCCGGGTCCCGGGCGCAGCTCGGTGTGGGCGGTCTTCCCCCGAATGGCGGTCGGAAGTGATGTCACCCTGCCGTCGTACTCCGCGCTCGCCCAGGCGCCGTGCGCCGGTCGGGGCGGCGCTGGGCTCTCCGTGACCGGTCAGGATCGGAGAAGCCACGGGACGGTGCGCCGTCCTAGCGTGGGATGCACCGACGGAAACCCGTCGGGTCCCCGCCCTCTCGAGGAGTGAGTGCCATGAGCACCGGTGTGCAGACGATCATCTACCCCGTCAAGGACAAGGACCGGGCCAAGGCGGTGTTCACAGCCCTGCTCGGTGTCGCGCCGTACGTGGACGAGCCGTACTACGTCGGATTCAAGGCCGAGGGCCAGGACGTGGGCCTGGACCCGAACGGGCACGCTCAGGGGCTGACCGGGCCGGTGCCGTTCTGGCACGTCACCGACCTGCGGGAGCGGCTCGCGGCGCTGCTGGAGGCGGGCGCCGAGGTGGTCCAGGATGTGCGCGACGTCGGCAACGGCCGGCTGATCGTCTCCGTGAAGGACCCCGACGGCAACCTGGTGGGGCTGCTCCAGGACCCCGTGGCCTGAGGAGTGCACGACTCGTTGCACCCGCAGTAGTTGCATAGTCAACGAATGGCCGGTTCGGTGCTACCGTGCGGGTATGGCAGCGAAGACGGCCGAGGCGCGGCTCGAGGAGCGGTGGCGGGACATCCTGTCCGTGCACGCCCGCACGATGTGCGAGATCGACCGGGCCCTGCACCCGCACGGTCTGGGCGCCAGCGATTTCGAGGTGCTGGACATCCTGGCCGGCGCCTCGGCCGGGCCGGGCGACCAGTGCCGGGTGCAGAACCTGGTCGGACAGGTGCATCTCAGCCAGAGCGCGCTGTCCCGCCTCATCGGCCGCCTGGAGAAGGACGGCCTCGTCGAGCGCTCGGTGTGTGCCGAGGACCGGCGGGGAGTGTGGGTGGCCCTGACGGACAAGGGCCGCCGGCTGCACGCGCAGGTGCTACCGCTCCAGCGGGAGGTGCTGGAGCGGATGCTCGGCGGCCGGCCCGCGTGAGCTCCGGGTCGGTCCCTACGGCCGCGCCAGCAGGGTGCGTACGCCTTCCGAGGTGAGCGTCAGCGGGTGCGACGAGCCCGCGTCGATGGTGAGCGACAGGTCGTCCGCGGGCCACTGGGCGGCCAGCGCGCCGAGCGGCACCAGACGGTAGCGCGAGATGTAGGGCAGCAGGTCGGCCATCGCCGGCTCCGAGGTGAAGACCGGGACCACCGGGTTGCCGCCCGGCTGCTCCAGCACCGGCAGGGCCACGGCGGAGGGGTTCGTGGCGTCCTCTTCGGCGACGTCGTCGGGCACCGGCACCAGCACGTCGCTGTGGGCGAGCGTGTCGAGCGCGGCGGTGTCCTCCGTGTTCTGGGCGAGCGCGTCCAGAGCGCGCTGGGCGGGCGTGGCGGTGTTGTCGTTCGCGGGTGTGTCCATGGTGTCTTCCCTGGTAGCGGCAGTCATGCGGGCCGTTTCGGTGACGGCTCCCGGGCACGGTCTGGCCACGCGTACCCGACCCGGACGCGATCATTCCCCTTCTCGGCGATCGATCGGGCAGCACGCCGCACGGCATCCCGACGCGCCCACGTCAGCGAGACCCCTCGGAACCCGCCCGCCGGTCAGTCGGTCACGAGCGCCAGCGTGAACCCGTCGTAGCCCTTCTCACCGACCGTCTGCAGGGTCGTCGCGGTCAGCCGGGGGTGGGCGGCGATCAGTTCGGTGAAGCGGCGCACACCCTGCACCCGCGGGTCGGGGCTGCCGGGGTCCGTGACGGCTCCTTCCCGTACGACGTTGTCGCCGACGATGACGCTGCCGGGGCGGGTCAGTCGCAGGGCCCACTCCAGGTAGGCGGGGTTGGAGGGCTTGTCGGCGTCGATGAAGACGAGGTCGAAGGGGCCCTCCCCGTCCTCCACGAGCCGGGGCAGGATGTCCAGCGCCTTGCCGAGACGGATGTCGACGACATGGTCGAGCCCGGCGCGGGCCACGTTGGCGGCGGCGAGGGCGGCGCACTGCTCGTCGGCCTCCAGGCTGACCACACGTCCGTCCTCGGGCAGGGCGCGGGCCAGCCATATCGTGCTGTACCCGGCGAGGGTGCCGATCTCCAGGACGGTGCGGGCACCGCGCATCCGCGCCAGCAGGTTCAGCAACTTGCCCTGGTTGGGTGCGACGTGGATGGCCGGAAGCCCCGCCGCGTCGGCGTCGGACACGGCCGCGCGCAGGGCGGCGTCCTCCTCGACGAGCAGGTCGTTGAAGTAGGCGTCGACAGCGGTCCAGGTCTCCTGGGACACGGCGGGCTCCCTTGCAGCTCGAACGAGTGAGTTTACAAAGGGAACTTACTACGGGTGTCCGCTTGTGCGACAGCGATCACCGTGCCCCGGTCCGGCGTCGCCGTACAGCAGTCCGGGCCGGCCCGCATGGGCCGGCCCGGACCGGGTGTTCGGAAGGATCAGACGAGGTCGAACCGGTCCAGGTTCATGACCTTGACCCACGCCGCGACGAAGTCCTGCACGAACTTCTCCTTGGCGTCGTCGCTCGCGTAGACCTCCGCGAGCGCGCGCAGCTCGGAGTTCGAGCCGAAGACCAGGTCGGCGCGGCTGCCGGCCCACTTCAGCTCGCCCGTGGCCGCGTCACGGCCCTCGAACGTGGTCTGGTCCTCGCTGGTCGACTTCCACGTCGTACCGAGGTCGAGCAGGTTGACGAAGAAGTCGTTCGTCAGGGCCCCGGGCGTCTTGGTGAAGACACCGAGCTGCGACTGCTGGTGGTTGGCGCCCAGCACACGCAGGCCGCCGACCAGGACCGTCATCTCGGGGGCGCTCAGGGTGAGCAGGTTGGCTCGGTCGAGCAGCAGGTACTCGGCCGGCAGCCGGTTGCCCTTGCCGAGGTAGTTGCGGAAGCCGTCCGCGGTCGGCTCCAGCGCGTCGAACGAAGCGGCGTCGGTGTGCTCCTCGGTCGCGTCGACGCGGCCCGGGGTGAACGGCACCTCGATGTCGAACCCGGCGTCCTTGGCGGCCTTCTCCACCGCGACGCAGCCGCCGAGCACGATCAGGTCGGCCAGCGACACCTTGCGGGCACCGGTGTTGAACTCCTGCTGGATGCCCTCGAGGGTGCGCAGCACCAGCGCGAGCTGGTCGGGGTCGTTGACCTCCCAGCCGCGCTGCGGCTGCAGGCGGATGCGGGCGCCGTTGGCGCCGCCGCGCTTGTCGCTGCCGCGGAACGTCGACGCCGACGCCCACGCGGTGCTCACGAGCTGCGACACGGTCAGACCCGAGTCGAGGAGCTTGGCCTTCAGGGCCGCGACGTCGGCGGCGCCGATGGGCTCGCCCTCGGCCTCCGGCAGCGGGTCCTGCCACAGCAGGGTCTCCGCCGGGACCTCGGGGCCGAGGTACAGCGACTTCGGGCCCATGTCACGGTGGGTCAGCTTGTACCAGGCGCGGGCGAAGGCGTCCGCGAACTGGTCGGGGTTCTCGTAGAACCGGCGGGAGATCGGCCCGTAGATCGGGTCGAAGCGCAGCGACAGGTCGGTGGTGAGCATCGTCGGGCGGTGCTTCTTCGACGGGTCGTGCGCGTCCGGGATGATCTCCGGGGCGTCCTTGGCGACCCACTGCTTGGCGCCGGCCGGGGACTCGGTCAGCTCGTACTCGTACTCGAAGAGGTTCTTGAAGAAGCCGTTGCCCCACTGCGTGGGCGTGCTGGTCCAGGTCACCTCGAGGCCCGAGGTGATGGTGTCGCCGCCCTTGCCGGTGCCGTAGGTCGACTTCCAGCCGAGGCCCTGCTCCTCCAGGGAGGCGGCCTCGGGGTCGTTGCCCACGTGGTCGGCGGGACCGGCGCCGTGGGTCTTGCCGAAGGTGTGGCCGCCGGCGATGAGCGCGACGGTCTCCTCGTCGTTCATCGCCATGCGGGCGAACGTCTCACGGATGTCGCGGGCCGCGGCGATCGGGTCCGGGTTGCCGTTGGGGCCCTCGGGGTTGACGTAGATCAGACCCATCTGGACCGCGCCGAGCGGGTTCTCCAGCTCGCGGTCGCCGCTGTAGCGCTCGTCGCCGAGCCAGGTGGTCTCGGGACCCCAGTAGACGTCCTCCTCGGCCTCCCAGACGTCGGCGCGGCCGCCGCCGAAGCCGAAGGTCTCGAAGCCCATCGTCTCCAGCGCGACATTGCCGGTCAGGACGAGCAGGTCGGCCCAGGACAGGCTCTTGCCGTACTTCTTCTTCACCGGCCACAGCAGACGGCGGGCCTTGTCCAGGTTGGCGTTGTCCGGCCAGCTGTTGAGCGGGGCGAAGCGCTGCTGACCGGCACCGGCGCCGCCGCGGCCGTCGCTGATGCGGTAGGTGCCGGCGCTGTGCCAGGCCATACGGATCATGAGCGGGCCGTAGTTGCCGAAGTCGGCCGGCCACCAGTCCTGCGAGGTGGTGAGCACCTCGGCGATGTCCTGCTTCACCGCGGCGAGGTCCAGGCTCTGGAACGCCTCGGCGTAGTCGAAGTCCTCGCCGAGCGGGTTGGCCACGGCCGGGTTCTTGGCGAGGATCTTCAGGTTGAGCCGCTCAGGCCACCACTGGCGGTTGCCGCCGCCCTGCGTGGGGTGCGGGGCGCGTCCGTGCGCGACGGGGCAGCCGCCCGTGCCCTCCGTCTTGGGGTCGGTGACGATTGCGTCAGGGTTCTCGGACATGCGGATCCTTCCGAACTAAGCGGATCATGGTGCTGAACAGCTTGCGGATCAGGGTGCTGAAGCGACTGCGGTCAGGATGCTGAACTGCCTGCGGTCGAGCAGCCGGGGCACAGGCCCCAGTAGATGACCTCGGCCTCGTCGATGACGAAGCCGTGGTCGTCGGAGGCGGTCAGGCAGGGCGCCTCACCGACCCCGCAGTCCACGTCGGCGACGGTCCCGCAGGAACGGCACACGACGTGGTGGTGGTTGTCCCCCACTCTCCCCTCGAACCGGGCCGGACTGCCGGCCGGTTCGATGCGGCGTATGAGCCCGGCCGCGGTGAGCGCGTGCAGCGCCTCGTAGACGGCCTGGAGGGAGATGTGGCCCACGCGGGCGCGCACACCGCCGGCGATCGCCTCGACGTCGAGGTGGTCGCCCGCACGGACGGTTTCGAGGAGGGCCACGCGGGCGGCCGTGACGCGCAGGCCGGCACCGCGCAGCTCCTCGGCAGCGGTCGCAGACCGGGATGCGCTCATGGCGAGCAACCTACTCCGCCAGACACGAGAGGTACAGAAAAACGAACGATTCAATTTTGTGACGGGGGTACGGGGGCCGGTTACGACCGGTTCGCACCGGTTCGGAAAGCGTCAGGGACGCGTTATGGATGGCGGGCGAGGGCGCCTGGGTGATGGATGGGCAACGCGAGCCACCGCGGCAGCGCGCGGTCCGGGAGCGGGGCGGGCGGTGGGCGACGCACGCGTCCGGCCTCCAGTGCGGCCTCACCAACGCGCCGCTGTTCGGCGCCACGGCCACCCCGGGGGGGGCTCGCGGTCCTGCCGGTGCGGCGGCCGCGGGTGCCCGCGGTGCGGGCCGCGACCCGCCGCCACGGCCGGGGCCGTCCACCCGGTCCTGGTGTGCGTGCCGGCGGCGACGGCGTGCACGGCTCGCGCGGGGCCGCGTCGGCGCGGCGCGTTCTCGGAGAGTGCCCTACCTGCGGCCGCCCGGTTCCCAGGGGTGGACCTCCACCGAGGAGTACCGGTCGGCATCGAGGACCGCGCGGGCGGCGTCGGCGTCCGGTGCGCGGACCAGGGCGGCCGTGCCCAGCCAGAGGGCGCCGTCGTCGGAGAGCAGGGGGCCGTAGGCGACGAGGTGGTCCCGGTCGGGCGGCGGAACGTCCCCGTCGGCCGCCCGGCCGGAGCCGAAGCCGAGCACCAGGTGGCCGTCGCCGTCGACCGGGCCGCCGGGGAACTGCCACATGGTGCGCCCCAGCATGTTGCGCCACCGGCGCAGCAGCACGTCCCGGTAGACGCCGGCCCGCTGGTTGGGCTCGTCGAAGGCGAACGCGCGGGCGGCGGCCGCGTCGGGCAGGTCGACGATGTGCACGCTCCCGCCGGGCACGTCGCCGTGGAAGGTGGGGCCACGGGCGATCAGCTGCTTGTCGTACCCGTCCATGTAGGACCAGTGCTCCTCGACCAGTTCGAGGCGCAGGGGAAGCGAGCCGGGCCGGTCACGGTGGTGAACGAAGAACTCCATGGCGGCAGTGTTCAGGACCCCGCCCGCGCACGGAACCGGGTTTCTCGCGGGGCCTCCGCGCCGTGGTGCGGGCGGATGCGCGAAAATAGTTGCCTGAAGTAACCAGCAGTCGCGCGAAGGGGCTCACCGTGCCGCACATCACCATCGACTACTCCTCGCAGCTGGACGGCGCCTTCGACCGGGAGACCCTCGTGAAGGAGCTGCACACGACCGTGATCGCGGACTCCGGCTCGACGGGGGTGTGCAAGACGTTCCTGCGCCCGGCGCAGACGTACGTCGGCGACCGCCCGCCCGGAGAGTCGCTCTTCGCGCACGCGGAGGTGGGTCTGTTGCCCGGCCGCTCGGAGGCGTTGAAGGCACGCCTCGCCGAGACCGTCCTGGCGATCCTCGGCCGCCACCTGCCGTCCGCCGAGCATGTGATCCGCTCCGTCGAGGTACGCGATCTCGCCGATTCCTACCGCCTCTCCCCTCCGCCCGCGCGACCGGGGGCCTGCACCGAGGCGGCGGACGCCGGGCTTCTACGCTCGGGGCATGGTGAGTGAATTCAGCGACGCGTTCCTCCTGGAGGCCGAACGGCACGCCGCCTGGGGCGCGGCCCAGCTCGAGGCCCTGACCGCGTACCTGCCCGAGGCACCGTGGACGGCCGACCTCGCGGCCTGCCGCTACCGGCAGGGGGACGTCGAACTGCGCGTGGCCGTCCTCGGCACCTACGACACGGACGAGCAGTCCTGGATGTGGGGGTGGGCGAACCCGGGGCTGGAGGGCACCGAGGCGGTCGCGCTCACCGGTGCGGTGCGGCGGTACGGACGCGCCCACGGCATCCCCGAACTCACCGAGCCCGTACTGCGGTTGTCCGGTTTCCCGGACCCACGGCGCGCCGCGGAGTTGCTCGCCTTCACCGGCATGGGGGTGGCCGAGGCCCCCGGGTACATCGGCGCCGCCGCGGGACCGGCGACGCGGGTCTACTTCCTCGCCGACGACCCGCGGGTGCCGCGCGCCGGCCTGGACCCGGTGACGCTGCCGCGGACCCTGCTCACCGGCGCGGGCCTGATCGGCCGTTCGGCCCGGCACGTGGTGAGCGGGTACTTCGACCACCACGGTGTTCCCCAGCGCGCCGAGGACGACCGGATCGTGGCCGGCCCGGCCGGCGGCAGCGCGGTCGAGGTGCGCTTCGACGCGGTGGGCCGCATCGGGGGCGTGGAGGTGAAGGTCATCCCTCAGCCCTGACCTGAACAGCTCGACATTCCCCCACGTATCAGACATAGAGGTCGATGCGAAGGGGATGAGCGACATGGCGTTCTCGGCACACACGAAGCGCCGGGCGGCCGGTACCGCGGCGGCGGCCTTCACGGCGGCACTGGTCCTGGCCGCCTGCTCCAGCGGGGGCGGCGGCCAGGCGAAGAGCTCGGGCACTTCCGCAGCGCAGTCCACCGGCTCGGGGACCCGGGTGACCGTCACCGAGACCGAGTACGGGCTGAAGCTGTCCCGGACGTCCTTCACGCCCGGCACCTACACCTTCGTCGCCGACAACGCCGGCCACATCACCCACGCCCTGTCGATCGACGGCCCCGGCGTGGAGGACGCCCGGACCAAGAACATCCAGGGCGGTCAGATGGCCCCGCTGACGGTGACCCTCAAGAAGGGTTCGTACGATCTTTACTGCCCCGTGCCCGGGCACAAGGCGCTCGGCATGGACAAGCACATCCAGGTCGGCTGACACGGCACGGCCCCCTTCGCCGCGGCGAAGGGGGCGTTCCGGAAGGGCTGTGAGCACTCAGGCGTCCGCGCGCACCGGGGCCGGTGTCTCCGGGACCACGTCGGCGAGGTCGCGGCTGCGGGTCTCCTTGGCGCAGGCGATCGCGACGACCGTGAGCAGGGCGGCGGCGATGACGTACAGTGCGATCGGGGTGGAGCTGTCGTAGTCGGACAGCAGCGCGGTCGCGATCAGCGGGGCCGGCGCGCCGGCGGCCACGGACGAGAACTGGGCGCCGATGGACGCGCCCGAGTAGCGCATCCGGGTCGCGAACATCTCGGAGAAGAAGGCGGCCTGTGGCGCGTACATGGCGCCGTGCAGGATCAGCCCGACGGTCACGGCCAGCAGCAGACTGCCGAAGCTCTTGCTGTCGATGAGCGCGAAGAACGGGAACATCCACAGGCCGACGCCCACCGCGCCGATGAGGTAGACGGGCCGCCGGCCGATGCGGTCCGACAGGGCACCCCAGGCGGGAATGACCGCGAAGTGCACGGCCGAGCCGATCAGCACCGCGTTGAGCGCGGTCTGCTTGCTCAGGCCCGCGGAGGTGGTGGCGTAGACGAGGATGAAGGCGGTGATGACGTAGTAGCTGATGTTCTCCGCCATCCGCGCCCCCATGGCGACCAGGATGTCCCGCCAGTGGTCGCGCAACACCGCCAGCAGCGGCATCTTCTCGACGGCGCCGGTCGCCGCCTTGCGCTGCTCGGCCGCGGCGAGTGCGGCCCTGAAGACCGGCGACTCGTCGACCGAGAGCCGGACCCACAGGCCGACCAGCACCAGCAGACCCGACAGCAGGAACGGAACCCGCCATCCCCAGCTCGCGAAGGCGTCGTCCGACAGCGTGGCGGTCAGCAGCGACAGCACGCCGGTCGCGAGCAACTGCCCGGCGGGCGCCCCGGTCTGCGGCCACGAGGCCCAGAACCCGCGCCGCCGCGCGTCCCCGTGCTCCGACACCAGCAGGACGGCGCCGCCCCACTCGCCGCCGAGCGCGAAGCCCTGGACCAGCCGCAGGACGGTCAGCAGCACGGGCGCCGCGGTGCCGATCGTGGCGTGGGTGGGCAGCAGGCCGATGGCGAAGGTGGCCCCGCCCATCATCAGCAGGCTCAGCACGAGCAGCTTCTTACGGCCGAGCCGGTCGCCGTAGTGCCCGAACACCAGCGCGCCCAGCGGCCGCGCCGCGAACCCGACGGCGTAGGTCAGGAAGGACAGCAGGGTGCCGACGAGCGGGTCGGAGTCGGGGAAGAACAGCTTGTTGAACACCAGCGCGGCGGCCGACGCGTAGAGGAAGAAGTCGTACCACTCGATGGTGGTCCCGATGAGGCTGGCGGCGACGATGCGCTTGAGGTTCGCCGGGGGCGGGGATGCGGTCGTTCCGGAGGCCATGTGCGCCACTTCCTCGTGTGCGGTGGGGACGGGTACGTGTCGGCACACCGTAGGAACACGCAGGTCAGGCGGACATGTGGTGGGGCACCATAGTTCGGGCCCCGCCTATGTGCGCACCTCAGTCGCCGGGGGCGTCGGCGCTCACCCCCGCGGACAAGCGGTGCAGCCGCAGGGCGAGTTGGATCTCCAGGGCTCGGGCCGGGTTCTGCCAGTCGTCGCCGAGGAGGCGGGCCACGCGGTCCAGGCGCTGCGCGACCGTGTTGACGTGGACGTGCAGTGCGTCCTTGGTGCGGGCCGGGCTCATGCCGCAGGCGAAGTACGCCTCCAGGGTGTGCAGCAGGTCCGTGCCGCGCCGTGCGTCGTAGTCGGCGACGCGGCCTATCGTGCGCTCGACGAAGCCGGCGATGTCCCGGTCGCCGGCCAGCAGCAGGCCCAGGAAGCCGAAGTCCTCGGCGGCCGCACCGTCTCCCGTACGGCCCAGCAGGCGCAGTGCGTCGAGGCAGCGGCGGGCCTCGCCATAGGCGGCGGTCACGGCCTCGGGACGGGCGGCCGGGCCGGCGACGGGCGCGGAGGCGCCGACGGTGACCGCTTCGTGGACGGCGGTGCCGAGATGGCGGGCGGCGGAACGGGCCAGCGCGGTGGCCGACTCGCCGGGCGGCAGCGGGAGCAGCAGGACCGTGCCGCCGTCGCGTGCGGCGGCCAGTCCCTGCCGGGTCGCGGCCAGGTGGGAGGCGGCGGCCCACAGCCGGCGGCGGGCCTCCGCCTCCCGGTCGGCGTCCGCCGCGGGGCCGTCGAGGCGGGCGGCGAGCACGACGTGCGTCGCGTCGAGGTCGGCACGCAGCCGGGCGGCACGCTCGCGCAGCAGGCGCGGGTCGCGGTCGCGGGCGTCGAGCAGGTCGTCCAGCAGTTCGCCGCGCACGCGCTGTTCGGCCTCGGCGGCCGAGCGTCTGGCCAGCAGCAGAAGGGAGGTGACCATGGCCGCGCGCTCCAAGGTGCGCTGGTCGACCGGGTCGAGGGCCCGTTGACCGCGCAGGACGAGCGCCCCGAGCAGTTCGCCGCCCGCGGCGACCGCCGCGATCCAGTCGTCCCCGTGCCGTACGGCGTGGCCGTCCGCGCGGGAGGCCTCCAGGGCCCGTGCGGGTGCGGCGTCGGCTTCCGCGAACTCGACGGTTCCGGAGAGCACTTGGGAGACGGCGGCGGCCACGTCGTGCACTCCCCCGCCGCGCAGGACGAGTTCGGCGAGCCGGTCGTGGACGTCCGAGGCGCGTTCGATGACGGCGCTGCGGTCCCTGATGATCTCGTTGGCCCGCTCCAGGCCGGCGAGGGCGGAACGGGTCTCGGTCAGCAGGTTGGCGGTGTCGATGGCGGCCGCGGCCAGGGCGGCGAAGGAGCCGAGCAGGGCGATCTGCTCGCGTTCGAAGACGCGGGCCCTGCGGTCGGCGGCGAACAGCACGCCGATGACGTGGGCGCCGAGCATCAGGGGCACGCCGAGGATGGCGACCAGTCCCTCGTCGCGCACGCCGGTGTCGATGCTCGTGGTGTGCTGGAAGCGCTCGTCCTTGAAGTAGTCGTCGGTGACGTAGGGGCGGGCGGTCTGGGCGACCAGGCCGCCGAGCCCCTCGCCCATGCCCAGGCGCAGTTGCTGGAAGCGGGCCGCGACCGAACCCTCGGTGACCCGCATGTAGGTGTCGCCGCGCTCGGGGTCGTTGAGGCTGAGGTAGGCGACGTCGGTGCCGAGCAGGGAACGGGCGCGTTGCACGATCGCCTGGAGGACGGCGTCCAGGTCCCTGAGCCCCGCCAGGTCGTGGGCGGTCTCGAACAGCGCGGACAGCTCCGCCTCCCGGCGGCGCCGGCCGTCCAGTTCGGCACGCACCCGCAGGGCGAGCAGCTTGGCGTGCTCCAGCGCGGCGATCCGCTCCGGGAGCCACCCCTCGGCACGTGCCCGCAGCACCGGCTGCTCATAGGCGTCGGCGGCAGCGCCGCGGGCCAGAAGCGAGAGGAAGGGCGTCTCCACGTCGAACTGCGCGGGCACCCCGCCGGCCTGCTCACCGTCGAACTGCGCGTGCGCCGCGTCGGTCTGCTCACCGTCGAACTGCGCGTGCGCCGCGTCGGTCTGCTCAGCCGCCGTCGTGGGCGCGGTGGCGGGCCGGCTGCCGGGTCGCCGGGGCGGGGTGTCGGTCCGTCCGGAGGGGCGGTCCGAGGGGACGTGATCGCGGGACATGGTCACAGGATTCCTCATCGCCCGGCCGACGCGTCAGGCCTGTGGAAAACCCGACGGCGCCCAGGTCAGCGCTCGGTCCCCCCGGCGGTGTGCGAGCCGGTGCCACGATCCGCGTACGGCGTGCGTGCGAGCCGGTGACGCGATCCGCGTACGGCGTGCGTGCGAGCCGGTGACGCGATCCCCCGGTCGGCACGCGGGTCAGTGCGCGGTCCACCCGCCGTCGAGGACGAGCGAGGTGCCGGTGACGAAGGAGGCGTGCGGGCCGCACAGGTACGCCACGGCCTCGGCCACCTCCTCCACCTCGATCAGCCGCTTGACCGCGCTGTCCTGCAGCAGCACCTCGCTCAGCACCCGTTCCTCGGGAATCCCGTGCGCCGCGGCCTGGTCGGCGAGCTGCCGCTCGACCAGGGGGGTGCGCACATACCCGGGGTTGACGCAGTTGGAGGTGACGCCGTGGGCCGCGCCCTCCAGGGCGGCGGTCTTGGACAGCCCCTCGAGGCCGTGCTTGGCGGCCACGTAGGCGGACTTGTAGGCGGAGGCCCGCAGCCCGTGGACGGAGGAGATGTTGACGATCCGGCCCCACTTCTGCCCGTACATGTGCGGCAGTGCGCCCCGGATGAGCCGGAACGGAGCCTCCAGCATCACGGTGAGGACCGTGTGGAAGACGTCGGGCGGGAACTCCTCGATCGGGCGGACGAGCTGGATGCCGGCGTTGTTGACCAGGATGTCCGTGCCGGCGGCGGCGTGCTCGGCGGCGTCCAGGTCGGTGAGGTCCAGGACGTGGGGCTCGACGGTGCCGGGCAGCCCGGCGGCCGGTTCGGCGAGGGCGGCCAGGCCGGCCGCGTCCCGGTCGACCGCCCGGACCTTCGCCCCGGCGGCGGCCAGCCGCAGCGCGCAGGCGCGGCCGATGCCGCCGGCGGCACCGGTGACGAGGGCGGTGCGACCGCCGAGGTCGAGCGAGGGGGCGTGGGGGCCCGGGGGCGGGCTGGGCGCGGTCATGGCACGACCCTAGGCGGCGCCCCCGCCCCACCCCATGTGGTCGGCCCACATACTTCACAGCGTGTTGCTGGGGTCGAACCATGTGGGTGCGTCGGCCATGGCCTGCTTGATCCGGAAGCGGGCGAACTCGCGCAGCTCGGGCAGGGCGTCCACAGCGAACCAGCCGACCTCGAGCGACTCGTCGTCGTTGACCCGGGCCTCGCCGCCGACGGCGCGGCAGCGGAAGGTGAT
This sequence comes from Streptomyces sp. NPDC028635, assembly GCF_040637635.1. NCBI lineage: Bacteria > Bacillati > Actinomycetota > Actinomycetes > Kitasatosporales > Streptomycetaceae > Streptomyces > Streptomyces sp. NPDC028635. Next base: position 12,956 of record NZ_JBEZWX010000022.1, read on the forward strand.
GTCCATGAACTGGCAGGTGTCGCCGTTGGGATAGGTGAACGGGTCGAGCGCCTGGACCAGCACCACCCGCTCGGCGACGCAGCGCACGGCCGTCTCCTCGTACACCTCGCGCACCGCGCACGCCGCGGGCTGCTCCCCCGGGTCCGGGATGCCGCCGATCACCGACCACGTGCCGGTGTCGGCACGCCGGCCCAGCAGCACTCTGCCGTCGTCGTCGAACGGGATCGCGGTGACGCCGGGCAGCCACAGCAGCTGGGTCCCGGCCGAGGCCCGGAGTGTGCGGATGAAGTCGGGAGTAGCCATGGGGCCGACCCTAACGGGCCGGCCCGCTGGTCAGCGGCCGGCGGCGGGGGACGTGCGGCGGGCCTGCGGCGACACGTCACCGGCGCGGCGCCCGCGCACACCGGCGCCGATCGCCCAGCCGAGACCGGCGGCCGCGGCGAGCACCAGGGCGATCTCCGGCAGGACGCCCAGGTCGGTCGCGGGCGTCGTGGAGGAGCGCAGCGGGACCTTCTGCACCAGCGAGTCCGCGACGAACATGCCGGTCCGCTGGGTGATCCTGCCGTCGGGCATGATGATCGCGCTGACGCCGCTGGTCACCGGGACGGTGACGGTGCGGCTGTGCTCGACGGCCCGCACCCGGGACATGGCGAGTTGCTGGTAGGTCATCTCGCTGCGGTCGAAGGTCGCGTTGTTGCTCGGCACGGAGATCATCTGCGCGCCGTGCGTGACGGTGTCGCGCACCGCCCAGTCGAAGGCGGCCTCGTAGCAGGTGGCGAGGCCGACCTTGGTGCCGTGCATGGTGAAGACGCCGGGCCTGGTGCCGGGGCTGAAGTCCTGCCGGGCCATCTCGGTCCAGTCGCTGTTGATGGCGCCGACCAGCGACCGCAGGGGCAGGAACTCGCCGAACGGCTGGGTGCGGCGCTTGTCGTACGTCTGCGTGGGGCCCTTGGCGGGGTCCCACAGGATCTGCTCGTTGTACAGCTTCCCGTCCCGCTCGACGACGCTGCCCACGGAGATGGGCACGCCGATGTCCTTGGCGGCCTGGTCGATGACGTAGGCCGCGTCGGCGTAGGCGAAGGGGTCGAGGTCGGAGGAGTTCTCCGGCCACAGTACGAAGTCGGGCCTGGGCTGCTTGCCCGCCTTGATCTCCGCCGCGAGCCGCTCGGTCTCACGCGCGTGGTAGTCGAGCACGGCCCGACGCTGGGAGTTGAAGTCCAGCCCGAGGCGCGGGACGTTGCCCTGGATGAGGGCCACGGTCGCCGTGCCGTCCTCGGCCCGGTCGCTGACCAGGGTGCGCGCGGCCAGCGCGCCGGCCACGGGGACGGCCAAGCTCAGCAGGGCCGCCGAGGCGGCGCCACGCCGCAGCACGCGTGTGCGTCGCCCTTCCACGACGAGTCGTACGGTCTCGTACAGGCCGAAGCCGCACAGGACGACCGCGAAGCCGAGGACCGGGGTGCCGCCCACGGCCGCGAGCGGGAGGAAGATGCCGTCCGCCTGTCCGAAGGCGATCTTGCCCCAGGGGAAGCCGCCGAACGGCGCACGCGCGCGTGCCGCCTCGCCCGCGATCCACACCGCCGCCGCCCATACGGGCCAGGCCGGCAGCCGCGAGACCACGGCGATGCCCGCGCCGACCAGGGCGACGAACAGGGCCTCCACCGCGCACAGCGCCACCCACGGCAGGGAGCCGACCTCGACGCCGGTCCACACCAGCAGCGGGAGCAGGAAGCCGAGGCCGAAGAGGTAGCCGAGGCCGAGCCCCGCCTTCCAGCCGCGGCCGCGCAGCACCCAGCCGAGGCCCGCGAACGCGGGCAGGGCGAGCCACCACAGGGTGCGGGGCGGGAAGCTCACGTACAGCAGCACTCCGCAGAGCACCGCCGCGACGGCCGGGACGAGGCGCTTGAGGCGCGCGCCGCGAGCGGGGGACGCGCTGTCGGGTTCCAGCTCGTCCGCCTGGCCCACGGATGTTGCGGTGACGGTCACTCGGGGAGTGTACGGCGGGTGACCTCGGCGTTGACAGCGCCGGCCGCCCGGGCGGCGGTCGGCGACGGTCCCTCCCCGGGCTCGTATGCAGGCGCCCCGGCCCCGTATGCGGGCGCCCCGGTCTCCTAGGCAAGCGCCCCGGCCTCGTACAGGCACTCCGGGCCGCGTCGTTCCCCCGCGTCCGCCCGTGTCCGGACCGGTGTCCGGACCTCGGTATCCGAGTGCCTGCATATCCACGCATCCACGTACCTCTGCACAACTCATCCACAAACCGGTCATCAGCCGTTACGGTGTGCCCGGGTCCCGGCGACGCGGCCGGGCGCGGGTCGGGGGCGACCGGTACAGGGGGACGGGGTGGGGTCCACGTCGAGAGTGTCGTCCGGGGGCGGTCCGGAACCGGACGAGGACAGACGAAACGTTTCTGACGCGGCGGGGACAGTGCTGCTGGGCGCCTGCTCCGCGTGGTCGCTGATCACGGCGGGAGCCCACGACGGGCGGCCCGAGGGTGTGCTGCTCGCGGTGCTGGCCGTGGCGGCGGGGTGGGCCGCCGGGCGGATCGGCGGTGCGCTGCTGCCGGTGGGCGCGCCCGGTGCCGCGGCGGTGGCCGGGCTCGTCCTGGTCGCCACCACGCCGGGCCTTGCGGCGAGCCCGCAGATCAGCGCGCCGCTCGGGCACACGGGCGCGACGTCCGCGGTGCTGACGCTGTCCGCGGGCGCCGCGTGCTGTGCCGCCTGGGCGGCGGGGACGCCGGCCGTGCGGCTGGCGCTGCGCCTGCTGGCGGCCGGGACGGCGGTGACCGCGGCGGCCGTCGGTTCCGTCGCGGGCGCGGTCGGCTGTACGACCGTGCTGCTCGCCTCGCTGGCCGCGGGCCGGATGCGGCACCGCGGGCTGGGTGTCGCCGGTCTGGCCGTGGCCACCGCCGCGGTGACCGGCACGGTGTGGGCGATCGCCGCGGGAGTGCTGCCGACGGGGCCGGCCGCCGCTCTGGAGGGTCCGCTCACCCCGCACCGGGTGCTGCTGTGGCGGGACGCTCTCGGGCTGGCGGGCGACGACGCGGTGCTGGGTGTCGGCCCCGGCAGGTTCGGGGACCTCAGCCAGGCGGCGGCTCAGGCGCTGCCGCCGGACGCGAAGCCGCACTCGGCGTCGTTGCAGCAGGCCGCCGAGCAGGGTGTGGTCGGGGTGGCGCTGCTGGCGGCGGTGTTCGGCTGGGTGCTGTTCGCGCTGTGGCGCTCGCGGCGGCCCACCGCGCTCGTCCTGACCGCGGGCGCGACCCTGACGGCACTCGCGGCGATCGCCTCGGTGAGCAACGCGCTGAGCTTCACGGCGGTGTCCGTCGGCGCGGGCCTGGTGGCCGGAGTGGCGACGGCGCGCCCCCTGGCGGAGGAGACTCCACGGACCCCGCCCGCCGTGCCGGCGCGAGGCGGCCGACTGGTCCGGTGAGCGTCACGCACCCCCGGCGGCAGCAGGACGACGCCGGCAGCGGCACGCGCGTGACGCCCCGCCGAGAGAAAGCCTGACCGCACGCGTGCACCCTCCTACGGCGACACCCGACTCACACGCACGGTGCCCCGTAAGGCGGCAGCCGGCCCGCCCACACCCGGAGCTCGCACAGCGACAGCCGGACCCCACGCACGCGTGGAACCCCGTCGTGCAGTCGGACCCCGTCGTGCACGCTGTCCGGGCGATCGCCCGCCTCGGTGGAGCGTCAGCGCAGCGCGCCCGGGGACGTGGGCCGCAGCCGGTCACGGATCATCCGGACCGCCGCTTCGGCGTTGTCCACGGTGATGGTGAACGTGTGTCCGTCCCACAGCCGCAGCACCACGCCCTCGCCGCGGCGTACGACGACCGCCGTGCCCTTCTCGGGCCGCCAGCGGTATCCCCAGCCACCCCAGTGGCGGGGCGTGACGTGCGGGGCGACCTCGGCGCCCGCGATGTGGTCCAGCGGGATGCGCCGGCGCGGCAGACCGATGTGGCCGCAGCGCACCTCGAGGCATTCCCGGTCGAGCTTGAGGTCGACGTGCACGAAGGCAAGGGTGCCGAAGACGACGAGGAGCCCGGCGGCGATGCAGCCCACGACCGCCATGGCGAGCGCGGTGATCCCGGACGTCCAGGCCGAGTCCACGGCGAGCTCGATGCCGAGGGCGACACAGGCGACACCCACCAGCGCCAGCAGCCACTGCACGCGGTTGGTGGCCCGTCCGTGCCAGACGACGGGCAGCGGGGCGTCGGCGTCGCGGAGGCGGTCGTCCCTCATGCCTTGAGGGTACTCATGTTTCGCTGTGCGGGTACCGGGTCGCACACCGTGACTGCTCCGGCGGAGTGCGCCGGTCCGCCGGGGGTGCCTGCCCTACGACGCGGGGCTGACGGCAGGCAGCAGCCTGCCCTCCTCATAGGCCAGCGCGGCCTGCGGCAGGGTGCCCTCGCGGCCGCTGAGCAGCACGGTGAGCGAGCCGACCGCGGGCGCCTCGGGCGCCGCGACCTCGCCCATCCGGCGCAGCGCCTGCGCGGCCACGGCGCCGGCGGAGCCGTACAGCGCCGGCTTCGGGCGGCCGGGCCGGTGGACGGCGGCGTGGATGCGTTCGGCGACGAGTTCGTAATGGGTGCAGCCCAGGACGACGGTGGTGACGTCTTCCGGGGTGAGGGCCGCCGCCGCGGCGACGGCGGCGTCGATGGCGGTTTCGTCGGCGTGCTCGACGGCCTCGGCGAGACCCCAGCAGGGCACCTCGGCGACCGGGACGCCGTCGGCGAAGTCGCGGATGAGTCCGCGCTGGTAGGCGCTGCCGGTGGTGGCGGGCGTCGCCCAGATCGCCACATGGCCGCCGCCCGCCGCGGCCGGCTTGATCGCGGGAACCGTGCCGATGACCGGGATCCCGGGCTCCAGCAGGGCGCGCAGCGCGGGCAGGGCGTGCACGGTCGCCGTGTTGCAGCCGACGATCAGGGCGTCGGGCCGGTGGGCGGCCGCGGCCTCGGCGACGGCGACGGCGCGCGCGGTGAGGTCCTGGGGGGTACGCGGGCCCCAGGGCATGCCGTCCGGGTCGAGGGAGAGCACCAGATCGGCGTCGGGGCGCAGGCGCCGCACCGCGGCGGTGGCCGCCAGCAGCCCGATTCCGGAGTCCATGAGCGCGATCTTCACCCGGCCACGATAGACGATGACCTCCGTCGGGTCGCCGCGGTGGGGCACACTGCGCAGGTGAGCGCCTTCGTGTGGATCGCCGCCGTGTCCCTCGCCGCCTGGCTGTGGCTGTTGCTGGCGCAAGGCATGTTCTGGCGCACGGACGTGCGTCTGCCGCCGCGCCGGGAGCCCCGCGCGTGGCCGTCGGTCTGCGTCGTCGTACCGGCGCGTGACGAGGCGGAGGTGCTGCCGCGCAGTCTGCCGTCGCTGCTGGCGCAGGACTATCCGGGGCGGGCGGAGGTCTTCCTGGTGGACGACGGCAGCTCGGACGGCACCGGGGCGCTCGCGCGGGAGCTGGCCCAGCGCTGCGGCGGGCTGCCGCTGACCGTCGGCTCGCCGGGTGAGCCGCCCGCGGGCTGGACGGGCAAACTGTGGGCGGTGCGGTACGGCATCGCGCTGGCACGCGCGCGTGAGCCCCGCTATCTGCTGCTGACGGACGCGGACATCGCTCACGCCCCGGACAGCCTGCGCGGCCTGGTGGCGGCCGCGGAGACCGGGGGCTTCGACGCCGTGTCGCAGATGGCCCGGCTTCGGGTGGAGAGCCTGTGGGAGCGGCTGGTGGTGCCCGCCTTCGTCTACTTCTTCGCGCAGCTGTATCCCTTCCGCCGGATCGGCCGCCGGGGCGGGCGTACGGCGGCAGCGGCGGGCGGCTGCGTCCTGCTGCGGACCGAGACGGCCGTACGGGCCCGGATCCCGGACGCCATCCGGCACGCCGTCATCGACGACGTGGCCCTCGCACGGGCGGTGAAGAAGGCCGGCGGGCACATCTGGCTCGGCCTGGCGGAGTCCGTCGACAGTGTGCGGCCCTATCCGCGCCTGCACGATCTGTGGCGGATGGTGTCGCGCAGCGCCTATGCGCAACTGCGGCACAACCCGCTGCTGCTGCTCGGTACGGTCGCCGGGCTCGCCCTGGTCTACCTGGTGCCGCCGGTGGCGCTGATCGCGGCCCTGGGCACGGGCGACGGCGCGCTGGCGCTGCTCGGCGGGTCCGCGTGGCTGGTGATGACGGGCACGTACGCGCCGATGGTGCGGTACTACCGGCAGCCGCTGTGGCTCGCTCCGCTGCTGCCGTTCACCGCGTTCCTGTACCTGCTGATGACGCTCGACTCGGCGGTGCAGCACTACCGGGGGCGCGGTGCGGCCTGGAAGGGCCGCACCTACGCGCGCCCGGACGCCGTGCCCGACGAGAGCTGACGCCCTGCCGGCGTCCTACTTGCGGCCAGGGGTCCAGTTCATGCCCCAGCCGTAGACGCGGTCGACGGTCCGCTGCGGGCTGACCCCCCGGTCGGGCACCAGGTAACGGGCCTCGCGCTGGACGACGAGGTCGCCGCCGGTGTTGGTGATCAGGGCGAGCGCGCACACCGTCGAGGGCACGGTGCACTCGTCGAGGGAGAACTCGACGGGTGCGCCGTACTGCGGCTGGAGCGTGACCGTGGCGTGCAGGTCGGCGAACGAGCGGGCGCCCTCGTAGATGGTGACGAAGACGAGGATGCGCCGGAAGTCCCGGATGTGATCGAGATTGACGGTGAGGTTCTCGCCTGTCGCCACGGCTCCGGTGCGGTCGTCGCCGTCGAGGTGGATGTACGGCGGCTGCCGCAGGGCGCCGAAGGCGTTGCCGAGGGCCTGCACGACGCCCTTGCGGCCGTCGGCGAGTTCGTACAGGGCGCACAGGTCGAGGTCGAGGTCGTTGTGCAGCGCGACGGCCCGGCCGCGTTTGCTGCCCCACCCGGAGAACTGCTTGCGCACCTCCCAGTTGAGGTTGACGCGCAGGGCGCCGGAGGTGCCGCCCTGCTTGGCGAGCGAGACGGCGGGCGCCGCCTTGGTCAGCGTCACCTTGGTCAGCCGGACGGGCTGCGCGGGCGCGGCGCCCCCAGGAGGGGGCGGCGGGGTGCCGTAGGAGGGCGCGGGCATCCCGTGGGACGGCGCGGGCGCGGGCGTCCCGTAGGGAGACGGGGGCGCAGGCGTGCCGTAGGGGGAGGGAGGCGGAGGCGTGCCGTAGGGGGACGTCGGGCCCGGGGGTGGCATGGTCACCGGGGGCGCGGGCGGTGCCGGGGCGGCCCACGGGTTCGGCGGCGGTGGCGCGGGCTGAACAGACTGGGGGGCGGGGGCGTTCTGGGGTTCGTCCACCGTGATGCCGAAGTCCGTGGCGAGGCCCTCCAGTCCGCTGCTGTAGCCCTGCCCGACCGCGCGGAACTTCCAGGCGCCCTGGCGGCGGTAGAACTCGCCGAGCACGAAGGCCGTCTCGACGCTCGCGCCGGTGCTGTCGAACCGGGCGACCACGCCGCCCTGCGCGGCGTCGCGCACTTCGATGTACAGGCCGGGTACCTGGCCGAAGGTGCCGCCGTCGGCGGAGGCGGCGAGGACGACCCGCTCGATGGGGCCCTCCACGCGCGCGAGGTCGACCAGGAGGGTGTCGGTCACCCGGTCGCCTGCCTGCCGCTTGCCCTCGTGACGGACCGCGCCGGAGGGGTGGGAGGGCTGGTTGTAGAAGACGAAGTCGCCGTCGGAGCGCACCTTCGCCCCTGCCAGAAGCAGTGCGGACGCGTCCACGTCGGGTACGCCGGGGCCGGGGCGCCAGCCCAGTTCGACGCGCAGCGCCGTCGTCGGCACCGGCGTGTTCGATCCCTTGGCCATTGACATGTCCGCCCCCATCATCCGTTCACCGCTCCGCGCCGCTCACCGGCGACCACGGTGCGTCATCCGTCCGCCGCTCTCCGGACGCTGCCACAGCACCCTCAGGGTCGCATCCGACCCGGTCCCGCACAGCCCGTCAACCGCCGGTAACCCCTTGGGAACTCGCGCTTTACAGGAATATCGCCATCCCTGCCGCCCCTTTTTCCCATGTTCGCTCGGATTGGGGATCCGTGGTCACTCAGGGCACGCAAAACAACCCTCTTATCGGTCTCCCCAACCAGCACATCGTGGGCTTAACTTATGTGCCATGACCTCCCCCCGCTCCACTTATGGTGGCGGCTACTACTCCGCCTCTTTCCCGGACACCCCGATCTACGACTCGCTCGTGGCCGAGCGGGGCACTCCCCAGATCGCCCCGATCCGGGTCCCCGCCGCGTACGACATGCCCGGCAGCCAGCTGCCCGCGCTGCCGTCCGCCCTGCCCGCCCTCCCGGCGGCGCCGTCCCAGCCCTCCTACGGCTACCCGCACATGCAGCAGCCCGCCCCGCTGCAGCAGGCGCCCACGGCCTACATCCCGCAGCAGGCCACCGCGCCGCGCGGCTACCCCGGCCAGCAGCCGCAGCAGCCCCGCCCGGCGGCGCCGCAGAACATGGGCTACGAGGCGATGCGCCCCGCGGCTCCCCGGCCCGCCCCGGCGCCGTACCAGGATCCGTACAACAACCAGCAGTACCGCGGTTACTGAGTCCGTCGCGGGGGCGTCGGTGCCGGCTGGCAGGATGTCCCCATGGGGAACGCGGAGCTGCTCTCGATACACGTCCATCCGGTCAAGGCGTTCCGGGGCATGTCGCTCCGGGAAGCCGTCGTGGAGCCCTGGGGGCTGGCCGGAGACCGGCGCTGGGTGCTGATCGACGACGGGGGAAAGGTCGTCACCCAGCGCGAGCAGCCACGCCTCGCCCTGGCCGCCGCCGAGCCCGTGCCCGGCGGCGGCCTCCGGCTGTCCGCTCCCGGCCTCGGCCCGCTGACGGTCGCCGTCCCCGGCGGACCGGGCACGGTGACGGTGGACATCTTCGGCGACAAGGTGGAGGCGGTGCCCGCCGACGCCGGCGCCCACACCTGGTGCAGTTCCTACCTCGGGGCCGACGTGCGACTGGTGCACATGGACGACCCGGCCGTGCGCCGCCCCGTCGATCCCGAGTACGCGGTGCCCGGTGAGACCGTCTCGTTCGCCGACGGCTTCCCGCTGCTGCTCACCACCACCGCGTCCCTGGACGCCCTCAACTCCCTGCTGGCGCAGGGAGCGTACGCCCACGAGGGCCCGCTGCCCATGAACCGCTTCCGGCCCAACGTGGTCGTGGCGGGCACCGAGCCGTGGGCCGAGGACGGCTGGTCCCGCATCGCCATCGGTGACGTCGTCCTGCGGGTGGCCAAGCCGAGCGGACGGTGCGTGGTCACCACCACCGACCAGGACACCGCCGTGCGCGGCAAGGAACCCCTGCGCACCCTCGGCCGGCACCGCCGCTTCGGCAATCGCCTGGTCTTCGGCCAGAACCTGGTGCCCCTCACCCCGGGCACGATCCGCGTGGGCGACCCCGTCCGCGTCCTCGACGTCTCCCCGTCCTGACCCGGACCTCCCGCCGGTCCCGCGCCGGACCCGCCGCCCCGGTTCGCGTCCGCGTGGATCCGGCGCGCCGCGGGGAACCCTTCGCCGGGAGCCGCTCGTTGGAAGGATGAGAGGTTCCTGAGAACCGCCGGTGGGAGGTGATTTCCCTCTCTCTTCCGCCGGGTTCTCCGGTGGACGGCTCCGCACGGAGTTATCACGGAGCGGGAAGGGGGTGCGGGCGATGGTGCGAGCGATCCTCGGGCTGTGGCGCTGGCGGCGCAATCCGCTGCGCCGAGGGACGGACCTGGTGGAGAGCTGGGTGGCCCTGACGGCCCTGCTGCTGATCCTGGTCGTCGCGCCGGTGGCCGGCGCCCTCGCCGGCAGGGCCGCCGACGGTGCCCTGCAGCAGTCGGTCCGCGACCAGCGGCACACCCGTTACGAGGTGGCGGCCACCGTGGACCACGAGGTGAAGCGCTCCCCGCTGGAGGCCAGTCCCGACCTGGCCGCCGGGCGCGACACCCGCAGCCGCGTCCTCGCCGACTGGCGGGGCCCCGACGGCAGCGCCCACCACGCCCCGGTCATGACGACGCTGAAGTCCCCGGAGCACGGCGACCACTTCACGATATGGACGGACCCGCACGGTGACCTCGCGGCCCGTCCCCTGGACTCCGCCACCGCCGCCACGCACGCCGTGCTCGCCGGGGTCGGCACGGCCCTGGCGGTGGCAGGCCTCGTCGAGGCGGGCAGACGGCTGATCGTCTGGCGCATGCTCCGCCGCCGTTACGCCCGCTGGGACCGGGCCTGGCTGCGGGCGGGCCCGGACTGGGGCCGGACGGGTACCGGCAGCTGACCGCGTTCCGTCTCCGGTCAACTCACCGGCCCCGCGCACGCTACGGTGGACCGGCCGAGCTCTTCGGCAACATCCCGCGTGTGAGGGAGCCGCAGGGGCGCGCCCCGACGGCGAACGAGCCACAGGTACGACGAGGTGGGGGCGCAGCAACGCCATGGCACAGGGCACGGTCCAGGTGACGCACACCGGCACATCGCGGTGGCGGCGCCGCACGGGTGAGTACGCGTCGCTCGCCGCCGCCCTGGAGGCCGCGACCGACGGGGACGTCCTCACCATCGCCCCCGGCACCTACCGGGAGAACCTCGTCGTGCAGCGGGCGGTGACGCTGCGTGGCCCGGAGGGCTCCCCCGGCAGTGTGCGCATCGCGCCCGTGGACGGCGTGCCGCTGACGGTGCGGGCCTCGGCCGTGGTGCAGGACCTGCACGTGGAGGGCCAGGACGCGGCGGCACCCGCCCTGCTGGTCGAGGAAGGCACGCCGGAGCTCAAGGACATCCGGGTCGTGACGCGTTCGGCGGCCGGGGTGGAGGTTCGCGGCGGCGCCCGGCCCACTGTGCGGCGCCTGACCGTGGACAACCCGGCCGGTGTGGGAATCGCCGTCGTCGACGGCGGGGGCGGGGTGTTCGAGGACTGCGAGGTGGTCGCCGCCGGACAGGCGGGCGTCGCGGTGCGCGGCGGCGCCCACCCGCGGCTCGAGCGCTGCCGTGTCCACCACGCCTCCGGCGCCGGGCTGTCCGCGACCGGGGACGGCTCGGCCCTGGAAGCGGTGGGGTGCGAGGTGTACGAGGTGCGCGGGACCGGGGTGCAGATCACCGGCCGGGCCACCGCCCATCTCACCGACTGCGACGTGCACCGCACCACCGCCGACGGGGTCACGCTGGACACGGACGCCGTGGTCACCCTGGCCGACTGCCGGCTGCACGACATCCCCGAGAACGCGGTCGATCTGCGCTCGCGATCGGTGCTCACGCTCACCCGCACGTCGGTGCGGCAGTTCGGCCGCAACGGCCTGTCGGTGTGGGACCCGGGCACCCGGGTGGACGCCAATCAGTGCGAGATCTTCGACAGCACCGGGGACTACCCGGCCGTCTGGGTCAGCGACGGCGCGACCGCCGTGCTGGACTCCTGCCGGGTGCACGACGTGCCCGACGCGCTGTTCGTCCTCGACCGGGGTTCGCGCGTGGACGTCGTCGACAGCGACCTGTTCCAGGTGCGCAACACCGCCGTGTCGGTCAGCGACGGCGCCACCGCGCAGCTCGACGACTGCCGGATCAGGGACGCGGCGACCGGTGCGTGGTTCCGCGACCACGGCAGCGGCGGCACCCTCAACTCCTGCACGATCGCGGGCACCCAGACCGGCGTGATCGTCACCAAGGGCGCGGACCCCACGGTCGAGCGGTGCACGGTCGACTCCCCCGGCGAGGCCGGTTTCTACGTCTCCGCGGGCGGCCGCGGCAGCTTCCTCGGCTGCCGGGTCTCGGGCAGCGACGGCTACGGCTTCCATGTGATCGACGGCTGCCGTACGACGCTGAAGAAGTGCCGGACGGAGCGCTGCGCGCGCGGGGGCTACGAGTTCGCCGACGGCGGGTCGGACGCCGGTTCGGGGACCGGGCCGCTGGTGGAGGACTGCACCGGCGACGAGAGCGCGAGCCTGCGGCCGCCGGTGGTGCGGGAGACGGCCGTGCAGCCGGTGGGCGGATCGACGGGGCTGCTCGGCGCGGTCCCGGACCAGCGCGCCACCGCACCCGAGCCGCCCGCCGCCGAGGAGCCCGCGCAACAGGTGCGCACCAGCAAGGACGTGCTCGGTGAACTCGACGCCCTGGTCGGCCTGGAGAGCGTCAAACGGGAGGTGCGCGCGCTCACCGACATGATCGAGGTGGGCCGGCGCCGCCGGGAGGCCGGGCTGAAGGCGGCCTCCGTCAAACGGCACCTGGTGTTCACCGGCTCCCCCGGCACGGGCAAGACGACGGTCGCCCGCCTCTACGGCGAGATCCTCGCCTCCCTCGGTGTGCTGGACAAGGGCCACCTGGTGGAGGTGTCCCGCGTCGACCTGGTCGGCGAGCACATCGGCTCCACCGCGATCCGCACCCAGGAGGCGTTCCGACGGGCGCACGGCGGGGTGCTCTTCATCGACGAGGCGTACGCCCTCTCCCCCGAGGACGGCGGCCGGGACTTCGGCAAGGAGGCCATCGACACGCTGGTGAAGCTGATGGAGGATCACCGCGACGCGGTCGTCGTGATCGTCGCCGGCTACACCGCGGAGATGGAGCGCTTCCTCTCCGTCAACCCCGGTGTCGCGTCCCGCTTCTCACGGACGATCACCTTCGGCGACTACGGCGCCGACGAGCTGCTGCGGATCGTGGAGCAGCAGGCGGTGGAGCACGAGTACCGGCTGGCGCCGGGCACGGCCGAGGCGCTGCTGATGTACTTCACGGCGATCCCCAAGGGCCCGGCCTTCGGCAACGGGCGCACGGCCCGGCAGACGTTCGAGGCGATGGTGGAACGGCACGCCGGGCGGGTGGCGCAGCTGGCCGAGCCGGACACCGACGACCTGACCCTGCTGTATCCGGAGGACTTGCCGGACCTGCCCTGACGCCGTCCCCCCTCAGGTGCTCTCCGCGGTCCGCTCGCCGTCCGCCGGTCGTCGCTCGCCGTCCCTCGGTCGTCGCTCGTCGTCCTGCGGTCGCTGGGCGGGCACCCCGGGCGCGCCGGTCGGCTCGGGCTTCCCGGCCGGGCGCGACGGTTCGGGCTCCCCGGCCGCGCCGGACGACGCGGGCCCCCGCGCGACGCCGGACGGCTCGGGACTCCCCGCGGCGCCGCACGTCTCAGCCTGCCCGGCGATGTCCGCTGCGACCGGTTCCGACGGCTGCATCCGGGCCAGCAGCAGCCGTCGTTCCTCGGCGAAGGCCGGGTCGGCCTGGTAGTCGGAGTGGCCGAGGATCGGCGCGGGCAGCGGATGCAGGGCGCTGCGGCCGTAGGACAGGGGGTCCTTCAGGGGCGCCCGGTCGACCTCGGGCCCGCACGCGTCCGTGAGCCGCACCGGACCGCCGATGGGGTCGGTGAGCCGGTACAGGTTGCGCCAGCCCTCGACGTCCTGGTGCAGCGAGCCGAGAGCGGCCGGCCCGAAGTGGGCGGGGAACCAGCGGCCGTAGAGGCGTTCGATCGGCGAACCGTAGGTCAGCAGCGCCACCCGGCGGCGGGCCGACGGCGGCAGCTGCCAGGCGGCGGCCGCGGCGAGCACGCTGCCCTGGGAATGCCCGGAGATCACCAGGCGGCCCCCGGTGGTCCTGGTCCAGGTGGCCATCCGCCAGGTCAGGTCGGGCACGGCGCGCTCGGCGTAGCAGGGCGGCGCGAAGGGGTGCGCGGCGCGCGGCCAGAACGTGCCGACGTCCCACAGGATGCCGATGGTGCGCCGGGCGGAGGGGTCCTTGTAGGCGCGCCGCCCCCAGGTGACGAACAGCAGGAAGCCGAGCCCGATCAGCCAGGAGCCGAGCGCCTGCGCGGTCTCGGCGGCGCCCTGGACGAAGGGGTGCGCGTCCCGGGCGGCACCGACCGGGGTCCGGCCGCTGCCCAGCGCGCCCACCAGGGCGGCGGCACCGAGCAGCAGTGTGGTGACGGAGGTGATCGCGACGATCCGGGGCCCGCGGTCGGTGAGCGAGGCCAGCGCGCGCACGGTGGCGATCCGGCGGGTGAGCGCCGCGTCGCCGGCCGCGCCCGCATAGTCGCGCCGGACGGCGGGGATCTCCGCGCGGCGCAGCCGCCAGGCCCGGTGGGCGAGCCAGCCGCACAGCGCCAGCACCACCACGACCATGGGCGGGATGACGGAGGCCTGCCAGGTGAGCAGCACGGGCGGGCCGGGGATCGAGGCGCGGGTGCCGTCCAGCCAGTCGGCGACCCGCTGCGACACGCCGCCGGACATCACACCGCCCAGGGCGCAGGCGAGCATGGCCACGGCGGGGCCGCCGAGGCCGCGCATCGCGGCGCGCCGGTCGGGCCGGGTGCGGTGCAGCAGATGGGCGACCACGCCGAGGACGACGACGAGCAGACTCTGGACGAGGGTGATGCCGCCGAACGTCGCGTTCCCCGGCAGGCGCCCGCTCGATCGCCAGCCCGGCCGTTCCCAGCCGGCGTACACCGCGGCGGCGATCAGAAGCAGCAGTGCGGCCAGGGGCAGCCACCGCACGAGGTGGGCGTCCAGGGCGCGGTCCGGGCGCCGTTCGCTGCGGCCGCGGCGGCACACGACCCAGACGACGCCGACCGCGCCGGCCACGACAGCGCCTTCCAGCAGCCGTCCCAGCAGGTCCAGTACGGCGGGTCCGCCCGGCCGCCGGTCGAAGCGGGCCCCCGCCGCGGTCAGGGCTGCGGTCACGGTGAGCAGTCCGGCGGCGGTGTGCGCGGCGCGCAGCCGGGCGACCAGGCGGCGGCCGTACCAGAAGCCGGGCCGGCTCAGGGCGGTGCGGCCGGTCGTCTCGTCGGGTTCGACGGGACGGTCCATCGGTTCGGTGGACTCGTAGGCGTTCCAGGTGCGCAGGGAGAGGTACCACAGCAGTCCGGTCAGCGCGGCGGGGACGAGCGCGGCGAGCGCGAGCCGGCGTCCCGGGCGGCTCCACCAGCCGCCGGCGGACTCCGTGGGCGACAGGAAGCCGAGCCACGAGTGGCGGCGCGCGCACGCGTGCGTGCCCGCGCACTGCCAGGCGGCGAGGTCCAGGGCCACCTCGCAGGCGGCGGCCACCAGCAGGACGGTCAGGGTCAGTCCGGCGAGCCGCACGAGCAGCCCGTACAGGCGCACGGTGCGGCGGCGGCCGTGGGCGGTGGGCCGCATCCAGTGGGCGAGGTTGACGACCATGAACGGCAGGAGCAGCAGCCACAGGGCGCGGGTGCCGTTGCCGGAGGTGAGGTTGCACCACACGTATGCCTCGGGCACCGGTGCGCCCCGGTGGTCGGCCGGACGCTGCTCGGCGTCCACGTCGTCGGCGCGCCGGAACACCGCCGCCGTGTCGTCGCCGGTGATCCGGACCGTGCGTGGATCGCCCAGCATCTTCTCGGGTGTGGCGCCCCCGACTCCGTGGACGAGGAGTTCCAGGGCTGTCGTCTGCGCGCGTTCCACTGTCCGCACTTCTCCCGCGGTGCCGCCGTCGGCCGTGTCGTGCCCGCACAAGGATCTCCGTTCGCGGCGGGCCGTACACCCTCCGTCACGGAATCTCCCCGATCCGTGCGGAGCCGAACCGGGCGAGGGCACCCGGATGGCATGTGCGCGACGGGCCGGGCGGGTGGCGCGCTGTACGGGGCGACGTGCGAGGATGGGACGTCCGCACACTCGGACGGGAGCATCTCCTTGTCGCGGCGGGTGCGCCGGGCGGGTCGGAGCAGACGGCGGTTTGAGGCGAAAGGACCGGAGCGTCACGTGAGTGAGAATCAGAACCTCCTCGCGGAGCAGCGGCGCGCCCTGATCGTGGACGAGGTCCGGCGCCGCGGCGGGGTCCGGGTCAACGAGCTGACCCGCAAGCTCGGCGTGTCGGACATGACGGTCCGCCGCGACCTGGACGCGCTGGCCCGGCAGGGTGTGCTGGAGAAGGTGCACGGCGGCGCGGTGCCGGTGGTCGAGGCGAGCACGCACGAGCCGGGCTTCGAGGCCAAGTCGGGCCTGGAGCTGACGGCGAAGGAGGACATCGCGCGGGCGGCGGCCGAACTGGTCGTGCCGGGCAGCGCGATCGCCCTGTCGGGCGGTACGACGACGTATGCGCTGGCGCACCGGCTGCTGGACGTGCCGGATCTGACCGTGGTGACCAACTCGGTGCGGGTGGCGGACGTCTTCCACGCGGCGCAGCGCACCTCCGGCCCGCGGCAGGGTGCGGCCACGGTGGTGCTCACCGGTGGTGTGCGCACCCCGTCCGACTCGCTCGTAGGTCCGGTGGCGGACCAGGCGATCGCGGCGCTCCACTTCGACGTGCTGTTCCTCGGGGTGCACGGGATATCGGTGGAGGCGGGGCTGTCGACGCCGAACCTCGCGGAGGCGGAGACGAACCGGCGCCTGGTGCAGTCGGCGCGGCGGGTCGTCGTGGTCGCCGACCACACCAAGTGGGGGACCGTGGGCCTGAGTTCGTTCGCGAAGCTGGACCAGGTCGACACCTGGGTGACCGACGCCGGGCTGCCGCGCGGGGCGCGCGCGGAGATCGCGGAGCAGGTGCGTCTGGTCGTCGCGGGCGAGCCCGACCGGGACCCCGAGCCGCGCCAGGACGGCGAGCCCGGGCAGGACGGCGAGTACAGCCGGAACGGCGAGCCCGGCCTGGGCGGCAATCCCGGTCAGGACGGCAATCCCGGGCAGGACGACAATCCCGGGCAGGACGGCAATCCCGGGCAGGCCGCAGACAACTGACGGTCCGCCAGCTATCGTGACGGCCCGAACGCGGGCCGTTGCGAAGGGGGATGCACCCATGGCTCACCGTCTGCACCCGGTGGAACCCGGTTTCCTGGACACCGCCGCCGTACGGCACGTCTTCGCCCGGGACGTCACGGCCTCGCCGGAGCGGGTGTACCGGGCACTGGCCGAGGACGTGCCGGGCTGGCCCACGTGGTTCTCCGCGGTGACGCTGGCCCGGCCGTTCGACGACGGAGCGCGGCGGGAGGTGCGGCTGCGGGGCGGGGTCCGCTCCCTGGAGACGATCCTCGTGGCGAAGGAGCCGGAGGTGTACGCCTACCGGGTCGACGTGACCAACGCGCCGGGCGCCCGCGCGCTGCTCGAGGAGTGGCGTCTCGCGCCGTCGGGCACGGGCACCCGCGTCCAGTGGACCTTCGCCGCCGACGGCACGCTCCCGTTCCGGCTCGTGCTGGCAGCGGCCCGCCCCGGACTGGGCCGGGCCTTCCGCGACGCGGTGACGGCTCTGGACCGGCGGCTGGCGCGCTAGCGCCCTTGCCTCCGCCGTCGGTCACCGCGCCTCACCGAGCCGCCGTGCGGCCCTGCCGCCTCAGTCCGGCCACACCCCCGTCGCCAGCAGCGAGTCGATGGCGGTGGCGTACGGGGCGATGTCCAGGCCCTGTTCCGCGAGCCAGGCGTCGGAGTAGTACTTGTCGAGGTAGCGGTCGCCGGGGTCGCACAGCAGGGTGACGACGCTGCCGTGGCGGCCCTGGGCGACCATCTCGGCGACGATCTTCAGGGCGCTCCACAGGCCGGTGCCCGTCGAGCCGCCCGCCTTGCGGCCGATGACCCGCTCCAGTGCGCGTACCGCGGCGACGGAGGCCGCGTCGGGGACCTTCATCATGCGGTCGACGGCGCCCGGCACGAAGCTCGGTTCCATGCGCGGCCGGCCGATGCCCTCGATCCGCGAGCCGCAGTCGCAGGTGACGCCGGAATCGCCGGTGGTCCAGCCCTCGAAGAAGCAGGAGTTCTCCGGGTCGGCGACACAGATCCGGGTGTCGTACTGCATGTAGTGGACGTAGCGGGCGAGGGTCGCGGACGTGCCGCCCGTGCCGGCGGTGGCGACGATCCACGCCGGCTCCGGGAACCGCTCCAACTCCAGCTGGCGGAAGATGGATTCGGCGATGTTGTTGTTGCCGCGCCAGTCCGTGGCCCGTTCGGCGTAGGTGAACTGGTCCATGTAGTGGCCGCCGGTCTCCGCCGCGAGGCGGGCGGACTCCTCGTACATCGTGCGCGAGTCGTCCACGAAGTGGCAGCGGCCGCCGTGGAATTCGATCAGGCGGATCTTCTCGGCGCTCGTCGTACGCGGCATCACCGCGACGAAGGGCACACCGATCAGTTTGGCGAAGTACGCCTCGGACACGGCGGTGGAGCCGCTGGACGCCTCGATCACCGGGCGGTCCGGGCGGATCCAGCCGTTGCACAGGCCGTAGAGGAAGAGGGATCGGGCGAGGCGGTGCTTGAGGCTCCCGGTGGGGTGCGTCGACTCGTCCTTCAGATAGAGGTCGATGCCCCAGCGCTCGGGCAGCGGGAAGCGCAGCAGATGCGTGTCGGCCGAGCGGTTGTTGTCGGCCTGGACCTTGCGGACGGCTTCTTTCAGCCAGTCGCGATAGGCGGTGTCGCTGCGGTCGACGTCCAGGGTCGCGCCGGCCGGGGTGTGCTCGATGGTGCTCACGACAGTGCTCCTCACACTTCGCGCCGACGGCGCGTCGCGCGGCCGACACCCCGATGATAAGCACCCCTCGCACCACTTCTCACCTGCATAAACGCCCCTTTGAGCGGCTCAAAGCAAGGCTGGGGCACGAGCGTACGAGGCGACCGGGGCACAGTGGCGCGAGCGCGCTGTGACGTGGGGGGCGCATTCGGTCAGTGCGCCGGGACGCGCTGTCGCACCCTGGTGCTCGGCGCGGCGCGCGGGCAGACTGCCGGACGTGACGAGGCCCACAGTCCCGGGTCGTACGGGACGGGGGCCCCGTGTGCCCGGCGGGGCGCGCCCGGATCACCACACGCGCGAGGGGGGCAGGTCGGCATGGCGGAGCCGGAGTTCACGGCCACGGACGTGCGGATCGACAGCAGGCCGCGTTCGTTCATCGGGGCCGGGCAGCTCCGGCTCGACGGCAGGCCGCAGTTGCCCACCCCTTCGGGCGGCGCGTCGGCGGGTCCCCCGGGGCGGGCGGTGCCCTCCGCCGCGCCCGGGTGCACGGCGCGGGGCCGGGTGTCGGCCCACGCGGTCGTGCACGGCGGGTGAGCACGTGACGCAGTCGAACGGTCGCCGCGAGTTGCGGGACCTCACCCCTTGGGTCACGCTGTTCTCACGTCACTTAGGGTTTACCGGCGATAACGCTGCGAACCAGCCCGCCGGCCACGACAGCAGGCGGCAGTGTCACGCAGGCGCCCTGCTGAAGATCCGTACTCCGTGTTCTTCCGGACCTCACGTCGGGGAGTCGCAGCCGTGATCAGTTACCCGAGCAGGCACTGCACGGTGGAGCTCCAGGCCCTGCCGTCGCGGATCGGCCAAGTCCGCAGAATCGTATCTGCGCAGTTGCGCTATTGGCATCTGGACCCACTCATAGACCGGGCGACGCTCGGTGTGACGGAGTTGCTGACCAACGTCCACCAGCACGCCGAGCCCGACAAGACATGCACCGTGGAGATGGAGCTGCTGCTGGACCGGCTCGTCGTCTCCGTCCGTGACCGCGACCCGCGCCTCCCGGTCGTGGACGCCGCCCATTCGGCGGACACGGACGCCACCTGCGGGCGGGGCCTCTCCATGGTCGCCGCCGTCAGCGAGGACTGGGGGGCGCGCCCCGAGGGCGAGGACGGCAAGGTCGTGTGGTTCACGCTGCCCGCGCCCGCCCCGGTCAGCGGCCGGCCGGAGCGTGCCCCGCAGCCCGCGGCCGCGACTGCGCCCCGGTTCGTCGAGGTCGCCGTCGAGCCCGTGGCGCCCGGAGCGCCGGTCGCCCCGGTCGCGCCGGTGGCCGACGAGCCCGCGCCGGCGCACGCGCACGCTCCCGCCCGGTCGGCCGTTGTCGGCTGACCGGGCGGTGAGGGGCGCGGCGCCGCGCGCACCCGGGTTCCGCGCGGCGCCCGGGAGCGTGGCACCGCCGTATCACCCGACGGCGCCGCCGCGTCACCCCTGACGCCCTACGGCAGGTCGCCTCCCGCGTCACCCCCTGACGCCCCCGCGACGTCCCCTCGCGCGTCACCCGCCGGCGCCCGCCGGCAACACCCCCTCCCACCTCACCCGCTGACGCCGCCGGCTCCCCGACGACAGCTCTCCCGCGTCAGCCGCTGTCGCCGCGCCCCCGACCACGCTCCCGCCGTCTCCGGGGCGGCACACCCGCGGCAGCGCCGAGGTCGGCGTCTCCCCCGTGGGCACTCCCGCCTCGCCCGGTGGCACCGCCGCCACGCCGAGCGCTCGCGTCCCCGCCTCACTCGGTGGCGATCGCCCGCAGGACGTCCAGGCGGGCCGCGCGGCGGGCCGGCCTGAGTCCCGCCAGGGCTCCGGCCGCGAGGCCGACCAGCGCGACCACGGCGAGCCGGCCGGGCGGCAGGGCGAAGGCGAACGCGCTGTCCGACGCGCCGTCGGAGGCCCGCACCAGCACCCAGCCGAGGAAGGCGCCGAGGCCGAGCCCGCCGGCCGTGCCGAAGGCGGCGACCAGCACCGACTCCCAGCGGACCATGGCCCGCAGCTGGCCGCGGGTCTGGCCGACGGCCCGCAGCAGCCCCAGTTCGCGGGTGCGTTCGTGGAGCGCGAGCGTCAGCGTGTTGGCGATGCCGAGCAGGGCGATCAGTACCGCGAGCGCGAGCAGCGCGTAGACCAGGCTGAGCATCATGTCGATGCCGCCCGCCGAGGACCGGGCGTACTCGTCGCGGGTCTGCACCTCGGGCTCGCCGTACTGTGCGGCGACCTTGCGCACGGCGGCCTCGCCCCGCTCCGTGCTCACGCCGTCCTTGAAGGAGACGGCGACGAGACGGTCGGAGTCCTGGGTGCGGTGCGGGGCCCAGGCGGCGCGGGTGATGACGTAGTCGCCGGCGAGTTCGGACTGCCCGTAGACCGCGCGGACGGTGAAGGGCTGTTGCCGGCCGTCGGTGAAGGTGAGTTGGGCGGTGTCACCGGGCTTGAGCCCCTGCCGGTCCGCCTCCGCGCGGGTGACGGCGATGCCGTCGCTGCCCAGGTCGCGCAGGTCGCCGCGCACGGTACCGAGGTCGAACGCGCGGGCCAGGGCGGCCGGGTCGGTCACGGTCAGCGCGCGTCCCTCGCCGTCGACCCGTGCCACTCCCCTGCCGAGCCCGACGGCCGTGTCCACCTCGGGCAGCCGGGCGATCGCGGGTGCCAGTTCCGGGCTCAGCCCGCTGCCGCCCGCCCCGAACGACGGAGTGCTGACGGCGACGTCACCGGCGAAGGAGCGGGAGACCGTCTGGTCCATGGTGGCCTTCAGCGAGGCGCCGAAGACGGTGAACAGGGACACCACGGCCACACCGATCATCAGCGCTCCCGCGGTGGCCGCGGTCCGCTTCGGGCTGCGCAGGGCGTTGCGCCCGGCGAGGGCGCCGGTCACACCGCGCAGCCGGTCGAACGGACTGCCGAGGAGACGTACGGCGACACCGGCGGCGACCGGTCCGAGGACGACGAACGCGGCCAGGGCCAGCACGGCGCCCGCGCCCGCGAGCCACACCGACGGCACGAGCAGGACGCCGGTGAGCGTCGTGGCGGTGGCGAGGGCGATCAGCGCCGCGCCGGCGACGGCGCGCGGCCGGGACGCGCCGGAGGTGTCGACGGCCGTCTCCCGCAGGGCGGCCAGCGGCGCGGTGCGCCCGGCGCGTACGGCGGGCAGCAGCGCGGATCCGAGGCAGACCAGGACGCCGACCACCAGCGGCAGCGTCATGGACAGTGCGCCGATCACCAGGCCGCCGTCCGGGAAGGGGAACCCGATGGCCGGGAACAGCGCCCCCAGTGCGGCGGCGATCCCGATGCCGCCCGCGAGTCCGGCCAGGGAGGCGGCGACGGCGACGGCGCTCGCCTCCGCAAGCGTCCCGGCGGTCACCTGGCGGCGGGAGGCACCGAGCGCGCGCAGCAGGGCGTTCTCCCGGCTGCGCTGGGCGACGACGATCGCGAAGGTGTTGTGGATGGAGAAGGTCGCCACGAGCAGGGCGACACCGGAGAAGACGAGCAGGAACGTGGTGAAGAGGGTCAGGAACTGACTGGAGATCATGTCCGTGTTCTCCTGCGCGGCCTCCTGCCCGGTGATGGCCTCCACTCCGTGCGGCAGCACGGGTGCGAGCCGGTCGACGAGCCGGCGCCGGCTCACACCGGGCACGGCACGGACCTGGATGCTCGCCGCTTCGCCGGGCCGCGCGGTGAGGTACTTCTCCGCGTCGGCCTGGGTCATCCCGGTGAACGTCACCTGCGCCATGCCGTCCGCGCCGCCGAAGGTCGCGAGGCCGACGATCCGCACCCGGACCGGGTCGGGGGTGCGCAGCACGGTGGTGTCGCCGAGGTGCAGTCCGCCCTTTTCGGCGGCGCCGCGGTTGACGACGACCTCGCCGGGGTTGCGCGGGGCACGGCCTTCGGCGAGCCGGTAGGGGTTGAGCCGCGGGTCGGTGATCCAGTTGCCTGCCAGGGTGGGCGGTCCCTGGCCCCCGACGGGCTTGCCGTCGCTGCCGACGAGCTGGCCGGCGCCCTGGATGTTCGGCGCGGCCGCGGCGACCCCGGGGACGCCCTCGATCCTCTGCACCAGGTCGGCGCGCACGGGCTGCCGTACGCCCTGGCTCTCCCCGGGCGTGGTGATGGCGTCGGCGCTGCGGACCACGGCGTCGGTGCCGGCGGTGGCGCTGCCGAACAGGGAGTCGAAGCTCGCGCGCAGTGTGTCGCCCATGACCAGGGTCCCGGCGAGGAACGCCACGCCGAGGAAGACGGCGAGGAAGGTCCCGGCGAAGCGGCGCTTGTGGGCGCGCAAGGAGGAGACGCTCAGGCGGAGGGCGGCGTTCATGACGGGACCTCGAAGGCTTTCATGCGGTCCAGTACGCGGTCGGCGGTCGGGTCCTGCATCCGGTCGACCAGGCGGCCGTCGGCGAGGAAGACGACCTCGTCGGCGTGGGCGGCGGCTACCGGGTCGTGGGTGACCATGACGACGGTGCGGTCCATGTCGCGCACGGCCCGGCGCAGCAGGGCGAGCACCTCGCCGCCGGAGCGTGAGTCGAGGTTGCCGGTCGGCTCGTCGGCGAAGACGACGTCGGGCCGGCCGGCGAACGCGCGTGCCACGGCGACGCGTTGCTGCTGGCCGCCGGACAGCTCGGAGGGACGGTGGTGGAGCCGGTCGCGCAGCCCGACGACGCCGATCAGCGCGTCGATCCACTCCGGGTCGCCGCGAGTGCCGGCGAGGTCGAGCGGGAGGGTGATGTTCTCGGCGACGGTGAGGGTCGGCACCAGGTTGAACGCCTGGAAGACGAAGCCGATCCGGTCGCGGCGCAGCAGGGTGAGCCGGCGGTCGTCGAGGCCGGCGAGGTCGGTGTCGCCGATGCGGGCGGAGCCGGAGGTGAGGGTGTCGAGTCCGGCCGCGCAGTGCATGAGGGTGGACTTGCCGGAGCCGGAGGGCCCCATGATCGCGGTGAAGCGTCCGGCCGGGAAGGCCACGCTCACCCCGTCCAGGGCCCTGACGGCGGTGTCGCCGCTGCCGTACACCTTGACGGCGTCGACGACCCGGGCGGCCGTGCGCACGGCGGTGGTGGTCGTCATGCCGCACCGCCCTTGCGGCCGAACTGCTCGTCCAGGACGGACAGCCGGCGCCAGTACTCGTCCTCGTCGATCTCACCGGCGGCGAAGCGGCGGCCGAGCAGGGTCAGCGGTGAGGTGTCCTCGGCGGCGGGCGGCCGCCAGGGGCCGCGCCGGCCGCCGCGCCACGCGGTGCGGCGCAGCAGCGCGATGCCGCCGCCGATGACCAGGGCCCAGATCACCGGGAAGAGCAGGATCCACGGGCCGGGCCCGCCGTCGCCGAAGTGCGCCAGGGTCTGCATGGTCGGTCAACTCCTCGGAAGTGCGTGTCCTTGCGGTTCACTTCCGAGCCTCGCCCCGGCAGGGGCCCTGGGTCGTCGTACGGCCAGCGGCACCGCGCGTACCTCCGCGGGAGTACGCGGGCGGTTCAGCGGGCGGTGATGTCCCCGTGGCGGATGACGTAGGAGTACGTCCCGGAGTAGCCGATGGACGGGGTGATCAGCAGGCGGACCTTGACCGGGGCGGGTTCGGTGCTCGCGGTGGCGAAGGTCCCCACGGCCTGGCTGCCGGTCAGCGGGTACCAGAACCAGCCGTTCGCCTTGCCCACCTGGACGCGGTCGGACTCCTTCCAGGCGCCGCCCTTGTGGACGAAGACCTGCAGGCGCACGGAGGCGGCGTACGGGTCGGTGCCCGAGCGCAGGGCGGTGAGCGTGACCTTGTAGTCCGGGCCGAGTACGCAGGACGCGATCTCCTTGGTGCGGGAGGACTGCGCGGTGTGCTCGGCGGGCGAGGCGGTGGCGGCCGTGGCGGTGGCCAGGACGCCGAGGGTGAGCGCGGCGGCGGACAGGGCGACGGTCCGGCGGCGCGGCGGGCGGGATGCGGTGTCTGCGGTCATGGCGGGCTCCCTTGCCGAGGGAGACACGACGGCCTCCCTTCACCGAAGGAGACATATCGGAAGCCGAGTCGGTTGCAGGTTCACCCCCAGGGCTCATTCCCCGTTGAGGCTCATTCCCCCGTGAGGCCCACTCCCCTTGAGGTCCATTTCCCCTGAGGCCCACTCCCCTTGGCCACCCTCCCTGGATTCTGTAACTACCAGTATGTACAGTGAGCGCATGAGCACGTCGGAGCGACTGATCGAGTCCACCCGCGAGCTGCTGTGGGAGCGCGGCTACGTGGGCACCAGCCCGAAGGCGATCCTGGAGCGCGCGGGCGCCGGCCAGGGCAGCATGTACCACCACTTCAAGGGCAAGCCGGACCTCGCGCTGACCGCCATCCGGCGCACGGCGGAGGAGATGCGGGCCGCCGCCGGCCGGGTGCTCGACGGCCCGGGCACCCCGTACGAGCGCATCGCCGCGTACCTCACCCGGGAGCGTGACGTCCTGCGCGGCTGCCCGGTGGGCCGGCTGACCATGGACCCGGACATCGTCGCCAGTGCGGAGCTGCGCGCCCCCGTCGACGAGACGATCGCCTGGCTGCGGGACCGGCTCGCCGCCCTCGTCGACGAGGGGAAGGAACAGGGCCAGTTCGGGCCCGGCCTCGACAGCGAGGAGACCGCCTCGGCGATCGTCGCCACCGTGCAGGGCGGTTACGTCCTGGCCCGAGCCTCCGGCTCCCCCGCCGCCTTCGACGCCGGGGTGCGGGGACTGCTCGCCCTGCTCGCCCCCTGATTCCCGTCCGTCCGAGGAAGGACCGCCCCATGCATGCCATGCAGTACGCCATGACGCTTCCCGCCGACTACGACATGGACGTCATCCGCACGCGCGTGTCCCGCCTCGGACACAAGCTGGACGCATGGGAGGGGCTCGGCATCAAGGCCTATCTCGTCCGCGAGCGCGGCGTGGACGGCTCGCCGGTGAACCAGTACGCCCCGTTCTACCTCTGGCACAGCATGGAGGGCATGAACCGCTTCCTGTGGGGCGGTGCGTTCCAGGGGCCCGTCGACGACTTCGGCCGCCCGGCCGTGCGGCAGTGGACGGGCCTCGCGTACGAGGAGGGGGTGGCCGCCGGCTCTCCGGCCGCCGTCGCCATACGCCGTCGGCAGGCCGTACCGGACGGCGTCGTGCTGGCGGACGTGATGGCGGACGCGGCGGCCGAGGCAGGGCGGCTGGCGGGCGAGGACGGGGCCGTGCTGGCGGCGGCCGTGGTCGACTCGAGCCGCTGGGAGATCGTCCACTTCTCGCTGTGGTCGGGCGGGACGCCGAAGGCCGAGGGCGAGGTGTTCCAGGTGCTGCACCTGTCGGCGCCGGGCCGCGGGCGGCTGCCGCGGGGCCGGCAGTGGTGAGCGCCGTCCGTACCGTGCTCGGGGACGTCGAGCCGGAACGGCTGGGGGTGTGCGACGCGCACGATCACCTGTTCTTCACCAGCCCCCGCCTGCCGGGCCAGGAACTGAACAGCGTGGCCGCGGCACGGGCGGAGCTCACGGCGTTCCGGGAACAGGGCGGCGGCTGTGTGGCGCAGTGGACGCCGTACGGGCTGGGGCGGCGGGCGGCCGACCTGCCGGCACTGTCCCGCGATACCGGGGTTCACGTGCTCGCCGCGACGGGACTGCACCAGGACGTCCACTACGACGAGACGCTGCTGAAGGAGGTCCGCGGGCGGCTCGCCGAGGTGTTCGTCGCCGAACTCACCGCCGGCATCGGCACCTCGGGCGTACGGGCCGGACTGATCAAGGTGGCGGGCGGCTTCCACGCGCTGGACGGACACGCGCGCTGGACGATGACCGCGGCCGCCGAGGCGCACCACGCGACCGGCGCACCGATCGCCGTCCACCTGGAGCTGGGCACGGGCGCGCCGGACGTGCTCGACCTGCTCTGCGGGGAACTGGACGTGCCGCCGCACCGGGTGATCCTCGGTCATCTCAACCGCTTCCCGGACCCGGTGGTGCACCTCCAGGCGGCGCGGTCCGGCTGCTGGCTGGCCTTCGACGGCCCGTCCCGCGCGAACCACGCGACCGACTGGCGCATGCCGGAGGCCGTGGCGGCCCTGGTGGAGGCCGGGTTCGGCGACCGGCTGCTGCTCGGCGGCGACACGACGACCGCGGCGGCCCGCTCGGTGAACGGCGGCCCGGGGATGCCGTACCTGCTGCGGCGGGTGTGGCCGCGGCTCGCCGCCGTCCTGGGCGAGGAACCGGTCACACGGATGCTGACGGAGAACCCGGCGCGCGCCTTCGCCGTCGCGTGGCGGTGAGCCGGCGTGGCCCGATCATGTCGGATTCCGGCCCGGCCGGGCGCTGCGCGGCGGCCGACCGGGCCCGCACCATGACGTCCGAGGGTCCATGACCTGCGAGGGTCCACGACCTTGAGGACGCGACGGACGAGGAGTGGGACGACGATGGCACTGGAGATGCGTGACAGGTGCGAGCGCTGCACGACGGCGGTGCTGCCGCCCGACTCCCCGGCCCGGATCTGCTCCTACGAGTGCACCTTCTGCGTGCCGTGCGGCGAGGACCTGCGCGACGTGTGTCCCAACTGCGGCGGCGAGCTGGTTCCCCGGCCGCGGCGCGGCTGAGGGCCGCTCACCCCGGCTGGTCGCTGTCCTTCATCGCACCCCAGCCGTGCCAGCGCTCGACCTCGATCCAGGCACTGAACCGGGAACGGTCCCGACTCGGGTACGGGCCGCCCATGTAGTGCGTGGCCAGGCGGTCGATGTCGGCCAGGTCCTTGTCCTCGCGCAGCTCGGCGACCCGGCCGATGAGGGTGACGTGGGTGTACCAGTCGTCCGAGGACAGGACGGTCAGGGTGACGCGCGGGTCGCGGCGCAGATGCTTCAGGCGCACGCGGCCCTCGTCGAGGCTGATCAGGACCCGGCCGTCCTCCCACAGGTACCAGGTGGGGGTGGACACGGGCGCGCCGTCGGAGCGCAGGGTGGCCATCACGCACGGGTTGGGGCGGCGCAGCAGTTCGACGGCCTCGGGCGGCAGCGGCGGCTTGGACATGGGATTCCTCCTGCGGGTGCTGGGTGTTCAGGACGCGGGCTCTTCGGGGAAGCTGGCGAAGTACGCGGCCACCATGTCCTCGTCGGCGTGGCCCCGCGCGGCGGCCCGGGCCAGGCGCTCGGCGCTCGCGGCGGCCACGTCGAGGCGGACGCCGTGCCCTTCGCCCGCGGCCACGATGAGGCGGGCGTCCTTCTCGGCGGTCGCCACCGTGAACTGCGGCGGCGTCAGCTTGTCGTCCAGGACCATGGCCGCCTTGGTGTGCAGGTAGCCCATGTCGAGGGGGCCGCCGGCGATGATGTCGAAGAAGCCGGCCGGGTCGACGCCGAGCGCCTTGGCGAGGGCCAGCGTCTCCCCCGTCGCCGCGGTGGCCGCGATCACCCAGCTGTTGGCGACCAGCTTGAGCCGGGTGGCAGTGGCCGCGGAGCCGTCCTCTCCGGTCCACACCGTGCGGGCGCCGACGGCGTCGAAGACGGGCGTCACCGTGGCGCGGCCCTCGGCGGGACCGGCGGCCAGGACGGTGAGCTGTCCGGCCTCCGCGGGCTGCCGGGTGCCGAGCACGGGGGCGTCGTAGAAGAGCAGGCCGTGCTCGTGGGCGAAGGCCGCGAGGCCGGGTACGGCGTCCAGTCCGGCGGTGGTGGACTGGACCCACGCGGCGCCCCGGCGCAGGGCGGGAGCGGCCTCGCGCATGACGTCCGCCGCGGCCGCGCCGTCGTACAGCATGGTCAGGACCACGTCGGCGTCCCGCACCGCCTCCGCCGGGTCGTCGGCGACCCGCGCTCCGTCGGCGGTGAGGGGTTCGGCCTTGGCGCGGGTGCGGTTCCAGGCGTGGACGGTGTGGCCGGCGCGGGCGAGGTTGCGGGCCATCGCCGCGCCCATGATGCCGGTGCCGAGGACGCTGACGGTGAGCTGGTCGGTCATGGCGCGGGGGTTTCCTCTTCCTGGCGGCGGTGCGGACCTCAGGCTCCAGCCTTCCCTCGGACGGCTCCGGCAAGCACGCCGTGCGCCGGCCCGCCGCCCCGCGTTCGGGTGACC
The DNA here is from genome assembly GCF_040637635.1 of Streptomyces sp. NPDC028635. NCBI lineage: Bacteria > Bacillati > Actinomycetota > Actinomycetes > Kitasatosporales > Streptomycetaceae > Streptomyces > Streptomyces sp. NPDC028635. The sequence goes on from NZ_JBEZWX010000022.1 coordinate 41,288, forward strand.
GCCGGTCGGGCCACCGGGGCCGCGAGGGCGGCCGCGCTACTTGCCGATGCCCGCCGACAGCCCGCGCACGAAGTGCCGCTGGCCGATGAGGAAGACCGCGATCATCGGCAGGGCGGCGATGGTCAGGCCGGCGAACAGCACCGGCCAGTCGGAGTTGAGCCGCCCGGCCATGTCGGCGAGCCCCACCGGGAGCGTCTTGAGCCGGTCGTCGGTGATGAAGACCAGGGCGAAGGCGTACTCGTTCCAGGCGAACAGTGACTGCAGGACCGCCGCGGAGACGAGGATGGGCCGGGCCATGGGCACGACGACCCGCCAGAACGTCTGCCAGCGGCCGGCGCCGTCGAGGAACGCGGCCTCCTCCACCTCCACAGGCTGGCCGAGCAGGTAGGCGCGGATGAGGAAGGTGGTGAAGGGCACCTTGAACGCCGTGTACAGGACGATCAGCGCCCAGTAGGTGTCGTAGATGTGCAGGGCCTGGAGCAGCTGCGACAGCGGCACGATCGCCACGGTCGGCGAGAGCATCATCGCGCCGAGGACCAGCAGCAGCGCGGGCTGCGAGCACGGGATGTCCAGACGGGTCAGGCCGTACGCCGCCCAGGCGCTGACCAGGACGACGGCGAGAACGCTCGCGGAGGTGACGAGCAGGGAGTTCAGGAGGTAACCGAGCACTCCCTGGTGCCAGGCGTCGGCGTACGTGCCCCAGTGGGGGTGGGCGGGCAGGCTCCAGGGGTCGGAGAAGATCTCGCCGTTGGACTTCAGACCGGAGACGGCCATCCAGAACAGCGGGTAGAGCACGGCGATCGCCAGGGCCGCGAGCGCGGCGTGGGTGAGGACGCGCAGCGCCGCCGTGCCGGCCGTGCGGGTGGGCCGGGTGGGCGGGGCGGCGGCGGTGGCCGGGGTTCCGGACCGGTCGAGGGTGAGGGTCATGCCGTGGCCGCCTTCCTGCGGGAGTGCAGGAGCTGGACGGCTCCTGCGGCGAAGGTGATCAGGAACATCACGGTGCCGACGGCCGCCGCGTAACCCATGTCGTCGCCGGTGAAGGCGGAGGCGTACAGCCAGGTGCCGAGGACCTGGCTGGAGTTGGAGGGTCCGCCGCCGGTCATCACCATCACCTCGTTGAAGACCAGGAAGGCGCCGGAGACCGTGAGGATGACGAGCAGGGTGGTCATCTCGCGGACCATGGGCACGGTGACGGTGAAGAAGGTCCGCACGCGCCCGGCACCGTCCACGGTGGCCGCCTCGTACAGCTCGCGCGGGACGCGCTGCATGGCGACGGTGAGCAGCATCGTGGTGTAGCCGAAGGACTGCCACTGGCTCGTGTTGATCACCCCCCAGATGGAGGTGGCCGCGTCACCGAGCCAGTCGTGCTGGAGAGAGCCGAGTCCGACGGCCTTCAGGGCGCTGTTCACCAGACCCGCGTCCGGCTGGTACAGGAACTGGAACAGCAGGCCGGCCACCGTCATCGACACCGCTGCCGGGACGAAGTACACGGTGCGCAGCAGCCCGCGCAGCCGGCGTCCGACGGCCTCCTCCAGCACGGCGGCCAGCACCAGGGCGGCGCCGACCTGGAAGACCACGGACGTCACCGCGTAGAAGACGTTGTTGAGCAGGGCCTGCCAGAACACCGGGTCGACGACCGCCTGGCGGTAGTTGTCCAGTCCGACGTAGCGCATGCCGGGCCGGAAGACGCTGAACTTGAACAGGCTGAGCCGGACGTTCTCGACGATCGGGTAGTAGACGAACAGCGCGATCAGGGCGAGGGCGGGAGCGACGTACAGGGAGTGGCGCAGCCGGTGCCGCGTTCTGCCGTGGGGTGTGCCGGCGTGTCCCATGGGGGCACCTCCTTCGGGGCGGGTTCGGGGGTGTGCGGGCCGGTCACGGAGTGACCCCGTAGCGCCGGGCCTGCTCGGCGCCGCGCCGCACCTCGCGCAGGGCCGCCTGCGGGGAGGCACGCCCGGCCAGGACGGCCTCGGCCGCCGACAGCCAGGGGTTGACGATCTTCTCCCCGGCCCGGGTGTCCAGCCATACGGCCATGTCGTGCCCGGCGATGACGCGCTGCGCCTTGGCGAGGGCGGGCAGCCGGGCCGCGTCGGCGGTGCCCTTGACGGCGCTGAGCCAGCCCAGGTCGCGGACCATGGCGCGGGCCTGGGCGCGGCTGGTGAGGAACTTGAGGAAGTCGAGGGCGAGGGCCTTGCGGGGCGAGGCGTTGGAGACGAGCAGTCCGTCGGCGCCGCCCGCGATGGCCTTCGCGTCGCCCTGCGCCCCGGGGATGCGCGGCATGGGGAAGAAGTCCCAGTGACCGGCGAACTCCTCGGGCGCGCCGCCCTGTTCGGTCAGGTAGGAGAACTCCAGTGTCTCGAGGTACTGCATGGCGGCCTTGCCGTACAGCATGCGGGCCTGCGCGGACTCGTGGCTCATGCTGGTGCCGCCGGGGGCCATGCAGCGCTGCTTGAGCTGGGCCAGGTCGTCCAGGGCGCGGGCGTATCCGGGGTGGGTGAAGTCGCCCCGGCCGTCGTAGTCGCGGGCGAGGACGTCGGCGGGCACCTCGGCGGCGTTGAACTGGGTGAGCAGGTGGCCGGCGGGCCAGCCGTACTGGTTGCCGAAGGCGAGCGGGGTGTGGCCGGCCTTGCGGATGCGGTCGCAGGCGGTGAGCAGTTCCGGGAAGGTGCGCGGCGGCGTGGTGACGCCGGCCTCGGCGAACAGGGTGGTGTTGTACGCGAACACCTTGGCGTCGACGTCGAGGGGGACGCCGTAGACGTGGCCGTCGAAGGTGAAGGCGTCGAGGGCGTTGCGTTCGAAGCCGTCGCCCCAGGCCGTGCCCTTGAGTGTGCTGCTGAGGTCGGCGGCGAGGCGGCCGTCGGCGAACTTGCGGGCGTACTGGCCGGGCCAGGCGAAGAAGATGTCCGGCAGTTCGCGGGAGGCGGCGAGGACGGCGATGCGGTCCTTGTAGGGCTGGTCGCCGACCGCCTGGAGCTCGATGGTGACGCCCGGGTTCTGCCGCTCGTAGGCGCTTACGGCCTGCTGGAAGTAGGGCGCGTACTCGGGGTCGGCCCATTTCTCCAGGACGGTGAGGTGGCCCTCGGGCCGGCCGTGCAGGGTGAAGTCGTCGGGGGTGACGGTGACCGGCCGCTGCCCGCAGCCGCTGACCAGCAGCATCAGCAGGGTGGTGAGCAGGCAGCCGACGACGGGGGCGGGAGTTCGGCGCATCGGTGGCTCCTGGCGGTCGGGGTCGGAGGGTGTGCGAGGGGGTCAGGGCGTGCCGGCGGCCTCGAAGGCGAGGGGGTGGCCGAACGCGCCGGGCCGGGTGCACACCTCGGCGGCGTACGCGGCCGCGCGGGCGGCGGCGTCGGCGAGGGTGCGCCGCTCGTGGTGCAGGGCGACGAGCAGGGCCGCGAGGAAGGAGTCACCGGCCCCCAGGGTGTCGGTGGCCGCGACGGGCACGACGTCCTGGTGGTGCGCGGTGCCCTCGTAGCGGATCAGCGCCCCGCGGGCGCCCCGTGTCACCACCGCCAGGCGCACGCCGGCGTTCTCGGCGCGCCGCGTCAGGTCGACGGCCTCGGTGTCGTCGGCGTGCGGGCGGGAGAAGACGGCGGTGTGCACGTACGGCAGCAGGGGCGCGGCGTAGGACCAGGGGCGGTCGGAGAAGTCGAAGCTGACCGGGCAGGCGGCTGCCAGGCGCGGCAGCTCGTCCTCGAGCCGGCTGCAGTCGCCGGTGTGCAGGAGGTCGAAGCGGCGCAGCCAGGCGAGGTCGGCGGTGTCGGGGGTGAAGCGGGAGACGGTGGCGTCGCACGCGCCGAAGGTGCGGTTGCCGTCCTCCTCGACGTACACGGTGGCGTACGCGTTGGGGCCGTCGGCGGTGCGCAGGCGGTCGAGGCACAGGCCCTCGGCGGCGAGGGCGGCGCGGATGTGGGCGCCGGCGGTGTCGGTGCCGGTGACGCCGAGATAGGCGGACTCGGCGCCGAGCCGGGCGGCGTGCACGGCGACGTTGAGGGCGTTGCCGCCCGGGTACATCAGGCCGCGCTGGGGGTAGCGGTCGACGACGTTGTCGCCGACTCCGCAGATACGCATGGGGGTTCCTCGGCAGGGAGTCGGTGGATGCGGGGTGGTGGCCGCTGGGGCCACGGGAGCGGAGCCGGTCGCGGGTACGGGCCGGCCCGGTGCGGCTCCGCACCGGGCCGGGGGTGGAACGGGAGCCGGCGAGCGGTGGCTCAGTACTCGACCTGGAACATGTAGCGCCGCTTGTCGAGGTCGTGGCCGCGCACCGACTCGTAGTGGCGGGCGAGGCGGGTGCCGAAGACGTCCAGGGCGATGGGCGTGATGTCGCCGCGCAGGTGGGCGGGGACGCCCGGCAGGGAGAACATCGTCGAGTCCACGTGGTGCGCCTTCTTGGTGTACTTGTCGAGGAAGGTCCTCGCCCGCTCGGCCATCGGACGGGTGGCGTCCTCGCCGAGGAAGAGGATCACCGGCTGGTCCTCGGTGACCACCTCGAAGGCGCCGTGGAAGAACTCACCGGCGTTGTAGCTGCCGCCGTGCTTCCACTGCATCTCCATCAGGTAGCACATGGTGAAGCCGTAGCCGGCGCCGTAGTTGGGGCCGGCCGAGAGCACGTAGGTCACCGGCTCGTCGGCGAGCGCGGTCGCGATCGACGCGGCCAGCTCCTCGCCCTCCTCCTGCGCGGTGTACAGGGCGTCGGGCAGTGCCTCGTAGGCCTGCCGGAGCGCCGCGTAGTCGCCCTCGACGCCGGTCTTCTCCAGCAGGGCGTGGGCGAGCTGACCGAACAGCACGCCCTTGGGGGCTACGACGGTGTCCTCGCTGCGGTACGTGAACGCCACGTGGGCGGCCTCGGCGAGCGGGCTGTCGGCGCTGCGGGTGAGAGCGGCGACCTTGGCGCCCGCCTCACGGGCGTAGTGGGCGGCCGCGACGGTCTCCTTGGTGGTGCCGGTGTGGGAGGAGACGAGGACCAGGGAGCCCTCGCCGAGCAGGGCGGGCCTGCGGTGGTTGAACTCGTCGCTGTTGAGGTGGAAGACGGGGAACCGGGCCCGGGTCTCCAGCAGGTACTGCACGGGGTAGGCGGCGGTGAGCGAGCCGCCGCAGCCCACCAGGAAGACGTTGCGCAGCCCGACTTCGACGACCTCGTCGACGAAGGCGCGGGCGGTGTCGTTCTGGCCGAGTGCGAAGGCCACGGCCTCCTTGAAGTCCTCGGTGATGGGCTTGAGGGGCAGGGATGCGGTGCTCACGCGGTTCCTTCCGAGAGGGAGATGGGGAACGTTCCCAATCGCAGTCGACAGGACAGCGCAAACGGATTGGGAACGTTCTCACCGGCGGTGGTGAGAACCTTCCCACCGCCCGATCCCGAGCGTCAAGACCCGTGTCGCGCCCGTTAATCTGACCCCTGCCATGACGACGAACCGACGCAGCAGCGGCCGCGCCCGCCCCGCCACCATCCCCGACGTCGCCCGCGAGGCCGGGGTCTCGCGCTCCACCGCGTCCCGGGCCCTGGCGGACTACGGGTCCGTCTCGCCGGAGGCCCGCGAGAAGGTGCGCGCGGCGGCCGAGAAGCTGGGCTACCGCCCCAACCAGCTGGCCCGCTCGATGATCACGGGGCGCACGCACACGCTCGGCGTGGTCGTCGCCGACATCCAGAACCCGTTCTTCGCCGGTGTCACCCGTGGCATCACCGACGCGGCCCGAGCCGCCGGCTACCAGGTGCTGCTCGCCAACACCGACGAGGACGTCACCGCCGAGCGCGCGGCCGTGAAGACGCTGCTGGACAAGCATGTCGACGGCCTGATCGTCGCCCCCGCCTCCACGGCCGACGCGGCCCACCTGAACGCCGCGCACACCTCCGGATGCCCCGTGGTGCTGCTGGACCGCCGGGCGCCCGGCCTGCCCTGCGACTCCGTCACCGTCGACAACCGGGGCGCGGCACAGGACGCGGTGCGCCGCCTGATCGCGGCCGGCCACCGCCGGATCGGCCTGGTGAGCCTGGTCGGCACCGGCGACGAGGACCCGTCGGGCCCGATCACGACGGGCCTGGAGCGCATCGAGGGCTACCGGTCGGCGCTGCACGAGGCGGGCATCGGGGACACCGAGCGGTATCTGCGCCGCGGCACCTTCCACCGCCAGGACCCGGCGGCGCTGGCGGCCGACCTGCTGGCCCTGCCGGACCGCCCCACGGCCGTCTTCGCCACCGACAGCATGATCGCCCTCGGGGTGCTCACGGCCGCGCGGGCCGGCGGCCTCACCGTGCCGGACGACCTGTCGGTGGTCACCTTCGACGACCCGGACTGGGCGGCCGCGGTGCGCCCGCGGATGAGCGTGGTGGCGCAGCCGGTGCAGGAGTTGGGGGCTCGCGCGGTGCGGGCGCTGACGGCCCGCATCGAGGGCAGCGGCGAGGAGCCCCGGCACATCACGCTCGACACGACGTTCATCGCCCGGGACTCCGTGGCGGCGCCGCCCTCCCCCGGCGAACGGTAGCGAGGACACCGCTCCGCCGGGCGCCGGCAGCGGCGGACCCCCTCCCGGCCAACCATAGTTGACCGATCGTTCCATAAAGGGCTAGCGTCTCCGTCATGGCCAGGACCAAGGAATTCGATCCGGACGCCGCCCTCCGGTCCGCCCTCGACCTCTTCTGGCGCAAGGGCTACGAGGCGACGTCGATGGCCGACCTGGTCGAGCACCTCGGGATCGGGCGCGCGAGCCTCTACGCCACCTTCGGCAACAAGCACGACCTGTATCTGAAGGCCCTGGACCGCTACGGCGAGGAGCACGACCCGCTGCTCGCGCTGGAGGTGTCCCAGCCGGGGCCGGCGCTGCCCGCCGTACGGGCGGTGGTGCGCCGGTTCGCCGCCGAGGCGGCGGACGACGCCCGCCGCGAGCGTGGCTGTTTCGTCACCAACACGGCGGCCGAACTGGCCCCGCACGACGACGACGCCGCCCGCCGCGTGGAGCGCAGCTGGGGGCACCTGGAGACCCTGCTGCACTCGGCGCTGCTGCGCGCCCGGGCCCAGGGCGAGCTGCCCGAGGGGCGCGACCCGCGCGCGCTGGCCCGCATGCTGCTGGTGCTGATGCAGGGCTTGAGGGTGGTCGGCAAGGCGTCCACGGAGCCGGCCCGGGTGCTCGACGCGGCGGAGCAGGCGCTCGCACTCCTGGACTGACGTCCGTCCCGGCGCACGCGCGCCACCGGGACGCCGCTTTTCGCTGATCCCTTATTTGACCGAACGGTCCAGTAAAAGGGCCGCCGTCCGTATGTCTCCTTCGAAGGGAACTCCCGTGTCCAGCAACCGCTTCTCCGGCCGTACCGCCCTCGTCACCGGCGCCGGTACCGGTATCGGCCGGGCCGTCGCGCTCGCCCTGGCCGCCGAGGGCGCCCGGGTCGTCGTGGCCGGCCGCTCCAGGGCGTCGCTCGACGAGACCGTGGCGCTGATCGAGGAGGCCGGCGGCACCGCCGTCGCCGAGGTCGCCGACGTCAGCCGGGCCGCCGACGTACGGGCGCTGGTGCGCGCGGTCGTCGACCGGTTCGGCAGGCTCGACGTGGCCATCAACAACGCGGGCGTCTTCCGGGGCGCGCCACTCGCCGACCTCGCCGAGGACGACTGGCACACCCTGCTCGACATCAATGTCACCGGCGTGTTCCTCGCTCTTCAGGCGGAGATCCGGCAGATGCGCGCGCAGCCCGGCGGCGGTGCGATCGTCAACGTCGCCTCGAACCTGGGCCGGCACAAGCAGGTGCCGAGCGCCGTCGCGTACGCCGCGAGCAAGGCCGCCGTCGCCTCGCTGACCCGCGGGGCCGCGCTGGAGTACATCGCGGACGGGGTGCGGATCAACGCCGTCAGCCCCGGCGCGTCCGACACCACGATGTCGCTCAGGCCCGGGGAGAGCGAGCCGGAGCGCGCCGTGCGCATGAAGGACCAGTCGCCGCTCGGCCGGGTGTCGTCCACCGAGGAGGTCGCCGAAGCCGTCCTGTACCTGGCGTCCGACGCGGCCGCGCCGCTGGTCGGCACGGACCTGGTGATCGACGGGGGCGCCGCGCTGTAGCCGGAGATCAGCCCCCGGTCAGCGCCCCGAGCGGGTCGTCCAGCACCGGCTGCCAGGCCAACTCGGCCGCGCCGACCAGGCTGTTGTGGTCCAGGGAGCAGGCGAGGATGGGCACACCGCCGCTGCGGCCCCACAGACTGCGGTCGGCGACGACCGCGCGCAGCCGCTCGGGGTCGGCGTCCAGCAGTGTGCGGTGCAGCCCGCCGAGGATGATCCGGTCGGGGTTGAGGATGTTCACCAGCCCGGCCAGGCCCAGGCCCAGCCGGTCGACGAGCGCCTCGACGGCCCGCCGGACGTCCGGGTCGTCGTACTCGGTGCGGATCAGGTCGTTGGCCTGCTGGAGCAGGGACACCTCGGGGCCGGGGTCGCGGCCCGCGGCGGTGAGCAGAGCCAGCGGATCGGCCTCGACGTCGAGACAGCCGCGGCTGCCGCAGTGGCAGGGGCGGCCGCCCTCGGGGTTGACGGTGAGGTGGCCGACCTCCAGCGCGAGGCCCGAACTGCCCGTGTGCAGCCGCCCGTCGAGGACCAGCGCGCCGCCCACGCCGCGGTGCCCGGTCGCCACGCACAGCAGGTCGCGCGAGCCCCGGCCGGCGCCGTGCCGGTGCTCGGCGAGCGCGGCGAGATTGACGTCGTTGGCGGCGAAGGCCGGCCCGGTGATCCCGGCGTCGCGCACACACGCGGCGAAGATCTCCCGCACGGGCGCGCCCACCGGCCAGGCCAGGTGCAGCGGGTTCAGCGCGAGTCCCTCCGGTTCGGCGACCGCGGAGGGCACGGCGAGCCCGGCGCCGACGCAGCGCCGGCCGGTCTCGCGCAGCAGTTGCGCACCCGCTTCGACCACGGACCCGAGCACCTTCGCCGGGTCGGCGTCGACGGTCTCGCAGCCGGGCGCGGTCGCGACGATCCGGCCGCCCAGGCCGACCAGGGCGGCACGGAAGCCGTCGGCGTGGACCTGGGCGGCCAGCGCGACGGGGCCGTCCTCGGCGAGGTTCAGCCGGTGCGAGGGGCGGCCCTGGGCGCCGGCGGGGGCGCTGGGCCGGGCGTCGACGCGGATCAGGCCGAGCGCCTCCAGCTCGGCGGCCACCGCGCCGGCCGTGGCGCGGGTGACGCCGAGTTCGGCGGTGAGCACGGCACGGGTGGGCGCGCGTCCGGTGTGCACGAGCTCCAACGCGGGCCCGAGCGCTCCGCGCCCCCGGTCCAGCCGCGTCCTCGAGGTGGTCCCTTCCCCCGCCTGCCGGGGGTCCGCCTTGCCGCTCATGAGGGGGAGTCTGTCATGATCCGCTGCTCAGGTGGCGTCCGCCCGCAGACCGCTGACGCGCAGCGTGATGTTCAGGCGCCCGGTCAGCCCGAGCCACGGCGGTGCGCTGCCCGGCAGCACGCGCGGCACCCCGTGGTAGGCGAACCGGGACGGCCCGCCGAAGACGAACAGGTCACCGCTGCGCAGCTCGACGTCGGTGTAGGGCCGGGCGCGGGTCTCGGTGTTGCCGAACCGGAAGAGGCACGTATCACCGAGGCTGAACGAGACGACCGGCGCGTCGGCCTTCTCGTCGGCGTCGCGGTGCATGCCCATGCGGGCGTCGGCGTCGTAGAAGTTGATCAGCGCGATGTCGTACGGCGGCGGCTCCGCCCCCGGGCCCAGCGCGTCGGTCACCGCTTGACGGCCCAGTTCGCCGAGCCAGGCCGGGAAGGGCTTGACGGGGGCGCCGTCGCCGTCGACGACCGTACGGGCGTAGGCGTACGGGTACCAGTGCCAGCCGAGGCAGACCTGGCGGGCGGTCATCGTGCCGCCGCCGGGGGTGCGCACGGTGCGCAGGCCCGCCGGGGGCCGGGCCCAGGCGCGACAGGCGTCGAGCAGCGTGCGCTGCCGGTCCCTGTCGAGCCAGTCCGGCACGTGCACCGCACCGGGTGCGACCTCGGCGCGCTCGCGCGGGAACAGCTCGGCGTCCATGGCACCATCCTGCCCCACCGGGCCTGAGCTGCGGCTCGGCTAGCCTGGACACACCATGAACGACCGTATGACGACGCCCTGGGGCGAGTTCGCGCTGACCCGTTTCCCCGAGGACCCGCGCGACAGGCTGCGCGCTTGGGACGCCTCCGACGCGTATCTGCTGCGGCATCTGGCCGAGGAGCGGGTCGGTCTGTCCGGCACGGTCGTGGTCGTCGGTGACCGCTGGGGAGCGCTGGTCACGGCGCTCGCTCCCCACGCGCCGACGCAGATCACCGACTCCTACCTGGCGCAGGAGGCGACCCGGGCGAACCTCGCGCGCAACGGGGTGGCCCCCGGGACGGTGCCTCTGCTGACCACGCAGGACGCGCCGCCGGAGCGGATCGACGTGCTGCTGGTGCGGGTGCCGAAGAGTCTCGCGCTGCTGGAGGACCAGTTGCTGCGGCTGGCTCCCGCCCTGCACGCGGGGTCCGTGGTGGTCGGCACCGGCATGGTCAAGGAGATCCACACCTCGACCCTGGAGCTGTTCGAGCGGATCCTCGGCCCGACGCGCACCTCGCTTGCCCGGCAGAAGGCGCGGCTGATCTTCTGCACGCCGGATCCGGCGCTGGAGCGGCCCGTCAATCCGTGGCCGTACAGCTACCGGCTGGAGGAGGGGGTCGGGCCGGTGTCGGGGCGGCCCGTCGTGAACCACGCCGGGGTGTTCTGCGCGGACCGGCTGGACATCGGCACGCGGTTCTTCCTCCGGCACCTGCCGGCCACCGACGGTCCGCGCCGCATCGTCGACCTCGGCTGCGGCAACGGCGTCGTGGGCACGTCGGTCGCGCTCGCCAACCCGGAGGCGGAGGTGCTGTTCGTGGACGAGTCGTTCCAGGCCGTGGCCTCGGCGGAGGCGACGTACAAGGCGAACGGGGTGCCGGGGCACGGGGAGTTCCGGGTGGGGGACGGTCTGGCCGGGGTGGCGTCCGGGAGTGTGGACCTGGTGCTGAACAATCCGCCGTTCCACTCCCACCAGGCCACGACGGACGCGACGGCGTTGCGGATGTTCTCGGGTGCGCGGCGGGTGCTGCGGCCGGGTGGGGAGCTGTGGGTCATCGGGAACCGGCATCTGGGGTACCACGTCAAGCTGCGGCGGCTGTTCGGCAACAGTGCGGTGGTGGCGAGCGATCCGAAGTTCGTGGTGCTGCGGGCCGTCCGGCGGTAAGCGCCTGCGGCGGTTCGTGTCTCGGGTGCGGGTTGTGTTGTGGCTCGTCGCGCCGTTCCCCGCGCCCCTTTGTGCCTGCGGCGGCGTGTCGTTTCTCGGGTGCGGGTGCGTGGGGGGTTGCTCGCGCCGTTCCCCGCGCCCCTTTTGTGCCTGCGGCGGCCCGTGTCCGTCCGGTGGACGGTTGCGGTCTCGCCTGCGGGCGGTGGTCACGGCGGGGCCGGGGCGGGGGGTGTCCGTCCTCGGTCCGGCCGGCCGTCCCCGACGACGGCGCCGTTGCCCGGTGCCGGACGCTGCGGGCGGACACCCCCCACCCCGGCCCCTTGCCGCCGTACGCGCCTGCGGGCCGTCGTGGCGTCAGTTCAGGACGGAGATGATGCGGGTCACCTCCTGGATCATCGCCTCCCGGCCGACGCTCAGGTACTTGCGGGAGTCGACCGCCTCGGGGTGGGTGGCCAGGAAGTGACGGATCGCCGCGGTCATCGCCTGGTTGAGGGCGGTGCCGACGTTGACCTTGGTGATGCCGCCCGCGACGGCCGTGCGCAGTTCCTCGTCGGGGACTCCGGAGGAGCCGTGCAGGACGAGCGGGAGTTCCAGGGCCTTGGCGAGGCGTTTGAGGAGTTCGTGGTCGAGGGCGGCGGTACGGGTGGTCATGGCGTGCACGCTGCCGATGGCGACGGCGAGCGCGTCGACCCCGGAGTCGGCGACGAAGCCGCGCGCCTCCGTGGGGTCCGTGCGGGCGCCGGGGGCGTGCGCGTCCAGCGGGCGGCGGCCGTTCTTGCCGCCGACCTGCCCCAGCTCGGCCTCGATCCAGAGCCCCTGGGCGTGCGCCCAGTCGGCGGCGGCACGGGTGGCGGCGAGGTTCTCGGCGTAGGGCAGCGCGGAGGCGTCGTACATCACCGAGCTGAAGCCCGCCGCCGGTGCCTGCCGCAGCAGGGCGTCGCTCTGCACATGGTCCAGGTGCAGGGCGATGGGTACGGTGGCGGCCTCGGCGGCGGCGACCGCGGCGCGGGCGAGCGGCAGGAGGCGGCCGTAGCGGAACTTCACGGCGTTCTCGCTGACCTGGAGGACGACGGGTGCGCCGGCCTGTTCGGCGCCGGCGATGACGGCCTCGACGTGCTCCAGCGTGATGATGTTGAAGGCGGCGACGGCTGAGCGGTCGACGGCGGCGCGGGTGACGAGCTCGCCGGTGGTCGCGAGGGGCACGGCCTGTCCTTTCCGGGGTGTCGGGCGGCTCAGGGGGCGAGGATCACCGAGCGGGTGAGGTGGCGCGGCTGGTCGGGGTCGAGGCCGCGGGCCGCGGCGACGGCGACCGCGAGGCGCTGGGCGCGGACCAGTTCGGCGAGCGGGTCGAGGCCACCGTCCACCCAGAGTCCGCCGGTGGCCCGCACCTGGTCGGCGAGTCCCTCGGGAGCGTCGCCGAACATCCAGGTGGCGGTGCCGTCGGTGGTGATGCTGATCGGGCCGTGCCGGTACTCCATCGCCGGGTAGGCCTCGGTCCAGGACAAGGACGCCTCGCGCATCTTCAGACCGGCCTCGTTGGCCAGGCCGACCGTCCAGCCGCGGCCGAGGAAGGTGAACTGGCGGCACGCGACGAGCTCTTCGGGCAGGGCGGCGGCGAGCGCGGTGCGGGCGTCGTCGACCGCGGCAGCGGTGTGCAGGCCGAGGTGGGCGCGCAGCAGGGTGAGCGCGGTGGTGGCGAAGCGGGTCTGTACGACGGAGCGTTCGTCGGCGTACGCGAGCACCACGACGTCGTCGGCGGCCGCCATGACGGGCGTGCCGGGGTCGGCGGTCACCGCGGTGGTGCGGGTCCGGCCCTTCAGCCGGCCGAGCAGCTCCAGCACCTCGGTGGTGGTGCCGGAGCGGGTGAGGGCGACGACCCGGTCGTAGGAGCGGCCGTGGGGGAACTCGGAGGCGGCGAAGGCGTCGGTCTCGCCCTGGCCGGCGGCCTCGCGCAGACCGGCTACCGCCTGGGCCATGAAGTAGGAGGTGCCGCAGCCGACCACCGCGGTCCGTTCTCCCGGCGCGGGCAGCGCGGCGGCGTGCGCGGTCGCCTCCGCCGCGGCGCGGGTCCAGCACTCCGGCTGGCTGTTCAGCTCGTCCTCGACATGCGTCATGCGGCTGCCCCTCCCAGGGTCCTGTTTGTTTATGCAAGATATAGCGAGCTTTCGAGCAACTTCAAGCATTCCACGCCACGGAGGGTGCGCTAGGGTCACCGAGGAGCCGAGACAAGGGAAGACGGAGGTGCGGATGTCGCGCGACGCCCGCTGGAAGGCGCTGCTGGAACTGCTCGTCGAACGCGGCCGGCTGGACGTCGAGGAGGCCGCGGCCGAGCTGGAGGTGTCGGCCGCGACGATCCGCCGCGACTTCGACCAGCTGGCCGAGCAGCAGATGCTGGTGCGCACCCGGGGCGGCGCGGTCGTGCACGGGGTGTCGTACGAACTGCCGCTGCGCTACAAGACGGCCCGGCGCGCCTCGGAGAAGCAGCGCATCGCCCGGGCGGTGGCCGAGCTGATCGCGCCCGGCGAGGCCGTCGGTCTGACCGGCGGCACGACCACCACCGAGGTGGCCCGCGCGCTCGCCGTGCGCAGCGACCTGGCGTCCGGCTCCCCCGCGCTCACCGTCGTCACCAACGCCCTCAACATCGCCAACGAGCTGGCCGTACGGCCGCAGTTCAAGATCGTGGTGACGGGCGGCGTGGCGCGCGCCCAGTCGTACGAGCTGATCGGGCCGCTCGCGGACGGCGTGCTCGGACAGATCACCCTCGATGTCGCGGTGCTCGGTGTCGTCTCCTTCGACGTGGTGCACGGGGCCGCCGCGCACGACGAGGCGGAGGCGGCGATCAACCGGCTGCTGTGCGAGCGCGCCGAGCGGGTGATCGTCGCCGCCGACTCCAGCAAGCTGGGCCGCCGTGCCTTCGCCCGCATCTGCGCGGCGGAGACGGTGAACACACTGGTCACGGACTCGGCGGCGGATCCGCAGGAGGTGCGGCGGCTGGAGGAGGCCGGGATCGACGTGGTGACGGTCTGAACAGGGGACCGCGTTCCGTTCGGGGCGCCGCCCCGGGGCCCCGCCTCTAAGCTGGAAGCCGTCCCGCGGGCACAGGTCCAGGGAGGCTGTGATGGCCCAGGCAGCGGACATGGGTGCGAGCCGGAGCGACGGCTGCCTGCCGGTCGCCGACCACGGGCTGATCGGTGATCTGCGGACGGTCGCGCTGGTGGGGACGAACGGCACCATCGACTGGTACTGCTGTCCCTCGTTCGACGCGCCGAGTGTCTTCGCCGCGATCCTGGACGCCGAGCGCGGCGGCTGCTTCGAGCTGGCGGCGAGCGGGGCGGCCCGGACCAAGCAGTTCTACTTCCCCGACACCAACGTCCTGATCACCCGCTTCTTCACCGAGGACGGCGTGGGCGAGGTGCAGGACTTCATGCCGCTCGGCGGCGACCCGGCGGACGGCTCGCGCCACCGGCTGATCCGGCGGGTGCTCTGCGTGCGCGGCACCGTGCCGTTCCGGGCCCTGGTCGCCCCGCGCTTCGACTACGCCTCCCGCGCCCACACGCTGCGCCTGGCCGGTGACACCGCGGTCTTCTCCACCGGCCGGATCTCGCTGGCCCTGACGTCGACCGTCCCGCTGGAGCCCGACGGGCAGGACGTACGGGCGGAGTTCAAGCTCACCGAGGGCGAGTCGGCGGTGTTCGCGCTGGACGAGGTCGGCGATGAGGTGACGCCCCGCCGGTGTGCGAGCCGGGAGGCCGAGGAGCAGTTCGCCGCCACCGTGACCTACTGGCGCCGCTGGCTGTCCGCCTCGCGTTATCGCGGCCGCTGGCGGGAGATGGTGCACCGCTCGGCCCTCACCCTGAAGCTCCTCACCTACGCACCGACCGGTGCGATCGTCGCCGCGCCGACCACCAGCCTGCCCGAGCAGCTCGGCGGGGAACGCAACTGGGACTACCGGTACGTGTGGGTGCGCGACGCCGCGTTCTGCGTGTACGCGCTGCTGCGCCTCGGCTTCAGCGAGGAGGCCGGGGCGTTCATGGACTTCGTCACCCGGCACATCAGCCCCGGCGACTGTCATGGAGCCGGGCCGCTGCAGATCATGTACGGCATCGACGGCCGCACCGATCTGCCGGAACGGGAAGTGCCGCATCTGGCGGGGCACTTCGGCTCGGCGCCGGTCCGCGTCGGCAACGCGGCCGCCGACCAGCTCCAGCTCGACATCTACGGCGCGCTCGTCGACTCGATCTACCTCTACGACAAGTGGGCGAAGCCGATCTCCAGCGACCAGTGGGACGACGTGTGCGCGCTGGTCGAGTGGGTGTGCGCGCACTGGGACCAGCCCGACGAGGGCATCTGGGAGACGCGGGGCGGCCGCAAGAACTTCCTCTACTCACGGCTGATGTGCTGGGTGGCGATCGAGCGGGCCATCCGCATGGCCAACCGGCGCGGACTGCCCGCCGACCTCGTCCGCTGGCGGACGTGCCGCGACACGATCTACCGCCGGATCATGGACCGCGGCTGGTCGGCGGAGCGCGGGGCGTTCGTCCAGTACGAGGACGGCGACGTGCTGGACGCGGCGGTGCTGATGATGCCGCTGAGCAAGTTCATCGCCCCGACCGACCCGAAGTGGCTGTCCACGCTGGACGCCCTCACCCGGGAGCTGGTCTCCGACTCCCTGGTCTACCGTTACGACCCGCTGACCAGTCCCGACGGGGTGCGCGGCGACGAGGGCACCTTCTCGATCTGCTCCTTCTGGTACGTGGAGGCCCTGGTGCACGCCGGCCGGCTGGACGAGGCGCGCCTCGCCTTCGAGAAGATGCTGACGTACGCCAACCATCTCGGCCTGTACGCGGAGGAGATCGGTCACACGGGCGGGCAGCAGGGCAACTTCCCGCAGGCGTTCACGCATCTCGCCCTGATCAGCGCGGCGTTCAACCTGGACCGGGCACTCGGCTAGCGAGGGGGACCTGCACATGACCGACGGGAGTGTGCCGACGGCCGCGCAGTACTGGGAGCCCGTGTGGCGCTCGGGCCGCCGCTACCGCACCATCGACGACCGGGAGGCCGAGGTGCTGCGGCGGCAGGTCGGGCCGGGCGCGGGACGGCCCGCGCTGGACATCGGCTGCGGCCTGGGCGAGCTGGCGGCGCGGGTGCACCGGCTGGGCTACCGGGTCACCGCCGTCGACTGCGCGCCGACGGCGGTCGCGGGGGCCCGCCTGCGCCACCCCGAACTGGACGTGCGCGAGGCGGACTTCACCGGCGGCGACCTGGACGGGCTGCTGCCCCACCCCGCCTACGCGCTGATCACCTGCCGTCTGGTCTTCCGCTGGATCCCCGACAAGCCGGCCTTCCTCGCCCGCGTCCGCGCCCTCCTTGCCCCGGGCGGCGTCTTCTGGGTCGGCACGTCGCTGCACGATCCGTCCCACGGCGAGCCGCACGCCTGGGAACTCCCCCGGGCCGACACCGAACTCCTCACCGCCGACTGGTCCCGCGTCGACTCCGAGGACCTGGACGGCTACCACTGTCTCGCCCTGCGCCCCTGAGCGGCGGTGCCGCATGCGCGCACCGCGCCGCGGGTAGGGTGCGTCGCACAGGGGGACGCCCCACGGCCGGCCCGCTCGCGACAGGAAGGAACGCCATGAGCGCCCACCCGAGCACCGACGGCGGACTGCCGCCCTCCTTCATGGCCGCCGAGACGTCGTCCTTCGTGGACTTCCTCGCCGCGCAGGCGCCCGACCTGCTGCCGGCCGGCCGCCGACTGCCGTCCCCGGCACCGGGGTTCGAGGCGCCGCACGGCACCACGATCGTCGCGGCGACCTACGCCGACGGGGTGCTCGTCGCGGGCGACCGGCGGGTGACGATGGGCAACGTCATCGCCCACCGCGAGTACGAGAAGGTGTTCCCGGCCGACGAGCACTCCGCCGTCGCCATCGCCGGTACGGTCGGGATCGCGGTGGAGCTGGTCCGGCTGTTCCAGCTGGAGCTGGAGCACTACGAGAAGATCGAGGGCACCGCGCTCTCCCTCGACGGCAAGGCCAACCGGCTGACCACGCTGGTGCGGGGCAATCTCCCCATGGCCATGCAGGGCCTGGCCGTGGTGCCTCTCTTCGCGGGCTACGACCTGGACCGGGGCGAGGGCCGGATCTTCGGCTACGACGTCACCGGCGGCCGCACCGAGGAGCAGGGCTTCACCGCGACCGGCTCCGGGTCGGTGTACGCGCGGAGCGCGCTGAAGAAGCTGTACCGCGAGGGGCTGCCGCAGGAGGAGATCGTCACGGCGGCGGTGCAGGCGCTGTACGACGCCGCCGACGACGACTCGGCGACCGGCGGCCCGGATCCGGCCCGGCGGCTGTTCCCGCTGGTCGCTCTGGTCACGCGGGACGGCTTCCGGTGGCTGCCGCAGGAGGAGGTGGCCGAGATCGCGCGGGAGGTCGTCCGGCGCCGCGGCGAGAGGCCCGACGGCCCCCTCGCGCCCGTCGTCTGACGCACGGCCGACGGGCATCCGGGCCGCGGAACCCCGGGCGGGTACCGGCCGGTCCGTGTGCCCGGCGGGCGAGCGGGGCACACGGGGAACATGGTCAACGGTGACACGGGTGACGACGCGCTGGCGCGCGGACCGGGCGGGAGCGGTCACCGCGCGGTGCCGCACAGCGCCGATGTCCGGATCGACGCGTGGGGGGCGAGCCGGGAGGACTGTCTGGCGGAGGCGGTTCTCGGGGTCGTGGAGTGCTTCGCCGATGTGTCCCGGGTGCGGCCGACCGCGGTGGAGCGGCTGCGGGTGGCCGGGACGGGCGACGACGATCTGCTGGCGGCGCTGCTGGAGGAGGTCGTCTACCGGCTGGAGATGTGCGGCACGGTGCCGGTGGACGTGGAGGCGGACGCGCAGGACGACGAGCTGGACGTGCGCCTGGCGGTGGCCGACATGGCGGACGTGGAGATCACCGGCGCGCTCCCGCGGGGCGTGGCCTGGCACGAGCTGCATCTCGGGCAGGGGCCCTACGGCTGGTCCTGCTCGCTCACCATCGAGGCGTGAGGCCTCGCCGGGGCCGTCCGGTCGCCCGACGCCGTGTCAGGGCGTGGCGAGCCACCCGGTCCAGCGGGTGACGGTGACGACGACGACCGGGCCGTCCGGCGGACGGGCGGCGTACTGCGGGTACTTGCGCCGCAGCAGGGTGATCGCCCCGGCGTGCTCCTCGCGTGCCGCGGACCCGGCGGTGCCGGGCGGCACGGCGTGGGCGTCGCCGTCGGCCCGCACCCACCACAGGTGGTCCCAGTCCTCGTCGTAGGCGTCGGCGAGCAGGCTCACCGCCGGGTGCGCGGCGATGTTGCGCAGCCTCTTGAGCCGCCGGGTGGTCTTCGGTTTGCGGTCGACGGCCGTGACGATCCGGTCGCCGTCGGCGGCGAACACGACCGGCACCAGGTGCGGGTGGCCGTCGGCGCCGACGGTGGCGAGCCGGGCCACGCGGGCACCGGTGAACCGCCGGCGGGCCTCGTCCTCGTCCATCGCGGGCACGTCACGCCTCCTGCGCCGCCCGCGTGGTGGGGACGACGGCGACCGGGCACTCGGCGTGGTGCAGCACGGCGTGCACCACGCTGCCCAGGCGCAGCGCGAAGCGGCCGGCGGGCGGGTGCCGGGAGACGACGACCAGACCGGCCCGGGCGGAGGCGTCCACCAGGGCGGCCGCCGGGGCGCCGATGACGAGGTCGGTGTCGGCGCGGACCTGCGGAAACTCGGCGATCGGCCGGGCCGCGTGCTCGAGCACGCGGGTGTGGACGTGCTGTTCGTCGTCCACCTGGCTCACCTGGGGCACCACCAGCCCGGCCCGTGCGAGCGGGGTCCAGGCGTGCAGTACCCGCACCCCCACCCCGCGCAGCCGTGCCTCGGCGAGCGCGAACCGTACGGCGTCCGCGTCCCGTTCGTCGCGCACGCCGACGACGACGCCGCCGTACGCGGCCTTCTCGGTGTGCCCGCGGGCGACGACGACCGGGCGGTCCGCGTGCGCGGCGGTGCGCAGGCTCACCGAGCCCAGCAGCAGTCCCGAGAAGCCGCCGCGGCCGCGGGTGCCGACGACGATCAGCTCGGCGTCCTGTGCCGCGTCGATGAGGGCCTCGGCGGGCTGTTGGTGGGCGAGCGCGGTGTCCAGGGGCAGTCCGGGGTGGCCGGCGGCGATGCGGGCCACGGCGTCGTCGAGGACGGAGGCGGCCGCGTCCAGGACGCGCGCGTCGGCGCCCTCCCCGGCCGGGCTGCCCGGGCCGACGGCGTGCAGGACGCGCAGTGCGGTGCCGCGCAGGCCGGCCTCGGTGGCGGCCCAGTCGGCGGCGAGCCAGGCGTCGGAGGTGTCGTCGACGCCGACGAGCACCGCGCGGGGCGCGGGTGGCATCGCCATGCTCATCCCTCCCGCAGCGCGTCGAGCACATCGGCGTCGCTGAGCTGCTCGAAGTCGTCGTACCACAGGCCGACGGCGCGGAAGTCGGCCGGCCGGTACAGGCACACCACCTCGTCGGCCTCGCGGGAGAGCAGGTCGGCGGACTCGGGGGCGGCCACGGGCACCGCCACGACGACGCGTTCGGGCCCCTGCCGGCGGACCCAGCGGACGGCGGCGCGCGCGGTCGCCCCGGTGGCGAGGCCGTCGTCGACGAGGATCACGGTGCGTCCGGCGAGGTCCAGCGGCGGGCGGCCGGCGCGGTAGAGGTGCTCGCGGCGGTGCAGTTCGGCGCGCTCGCGCTCCACCGTGCCCGCCAGCGCCTCGTGGGTGAGGCCGAGCCGGTTCAGTGCCCACTCGTCGAACAGCGGCGGGTCGTCCCCGGCGAGCGCGCCGACGCCCAGCTCCTCCTGGAAGGGCACGCCGATCTTGCGGGCGACGAGCACGTCGAGGGGGGCGCCCAGGGCGCGGGCGACCTCACGGCCCACGGGCACACCGCCGCGGGGCAGCGCGAGAACCAGGGGGCGCGGAAGGGCGCCCTTGTCGTGCCGGATGCGCAGCTGCTCGGCCAGTTCCCGACCGGCCTCGGTGCGGTCACGAAACTCCATGCGCCTCGCGTCTCCTTCCGACGCCGGCCGCCGTACTGCCGCGGGCCGGGTACCCGGCGGCCGGCTGCCGCACACGCCGCGCTAGCGGGCCGGGCGGCCCTGCCGCAGGAAACGGCGCAGCCGGGTGAGGGGCCAGGTGTTGATCACGTCGTCCCCGGTGAGCCAGCCGCGCTGGGCGGTGCCGATGCCGTAGCGCATGTTGGCCAGGTGCAGGGTGGAGTGGGCGTCGCTGTTCACGGCGAATCTGACGCCGTGCCGCTTGGCCCGCAGGATGTCCTCGTCGCGCAGGTCGAGCCGATCGGGGTGGGCGTTGATCTCGAGGGCGGTGCCGGTGCGGGCGCAGGCGGCGAAGACCGCGTCGAGGTCGGCGTCGATGCCGGGCCGCCTGCCGATGAGGCGGGTGGTGGGGTGGCCGATGATGTCGACGTACGGGTTCTCGCAGGCGCGCACGAGCCGCCGGGTCATGGTGGCGCGGTCCTGGGTGAAGTGGGAGTGCACGGAGGCCACGCACAGGTCGAAACCGGCGAGGAACTCCGCGGGCCAGTCCACGTCCCCGTCGGGGCCGATGTTGAGTTCGGCACCGTGCAGCAGACGCATGCCCCGGCCCTTGCCGTAGGTGCCGTCGAGGGCGCGGACGCGTTCGCGCTGGGCGAGCATCCGCTCGTCGGTCATGCGCTGCATGGCCATGTCCGGGCCGTGGTCGGTGATCGCGTAGTAGGCGTAGCCGCGGTCGGCGGCCGCGGCGACCATCTCCTCCAGCGGGGCGAGTCCGTCGGTGAGGTCGGTGTGGGTGTGCAGGTCGCCGCGCAGGGCGTCCTCGGTGACCAGGTCGGGCAGTTCGCCGCGCAGCCCGGCCTCGATCTCCCCGCGGTCCTCGCGCAGGGTGGGCGGGATCCAGGGCAGGCCGAGCCGGGCGTAGACCTCCTCCTCGGTCTCGGAGACGATCTTCTCGCCGCTCTCGGTGTCGAACAGGCCGTACTCGGACAGCTTCAGCTTGTGGTGCACCGCGCGTTCGCGGGTGCGGATGTTGTGCGCCTTGGAACCGGTGAAGTACTGCAGGGCCGCGCCCCAGGAGTCGGGCGGTACGACCCGCAGGTCGACGGCGAGTCCCCTCGTGGTGCGCACCGAGGTCTTGGTGGTGCCGTGCGCGATGACCTCGCTGACGTACGGCAGCTCGGTGAACGCCTTCATCAGCGGTCCGGAGTCGTCGGCCGCGGCGAGGACGTCGAGGTCGCCGATGGTCTCCTTCACCCGGCGCAGGGAGCCGGCGTAGGCGCAGCGGGCGCAGCCGGTCACCTCGGACAGGGCGGCGACCACGTCGTCGGCGAGGCCGAGGGCGACGTCGAGCAGGACGCGGTCGCCCGCGGACCGCAGCAGTTCGATGCCGTGCAGGATGTTCTGCTCGGTCTTGGGGCCGAAGCCCTTCAGGTCGCGCAGCCGTTCGCCGTGGATGGCGTCGGTCAGCTCCTCGACGGAGGAGACGCCGAGTTCCTCGTACAGCACCAGGGCCTTCTTCGGGCCGAGGGTGGGGATGGCGGTGAGCCGCCGGACACCGGCCGGGATACGGGCGCGCAGTTCCTCGACGGCGGAGACGGACCCGGTGCGGAGGTACTCGGTGATCTTCTCGGCGATCGACCTGCCGACGCCCGGGATGTCCTGGAGCCCCTTGGCGTCGAGGCGGGCCACGTCGGCGTGGTGGCCGCCGATCGCGCGGGCGGCCTTCTCGTAGACACGTGCCCGGAACGCGTCTCCCCCGGTGATCGAGATGAGGTCCGCGTATTCCTGGAAGAGCGCGGAGACCTCGTCATTGGATCGAGCCACACCTCAAGGGTAGGTGCGGTACGCGGCGGCGGCAGGGGGTACCCGTGAGGGCGGCACCCCTCTTCCGGGCTCTTCGGGGAGATGACTCGCATGCTGTTGCTCGGATTCCTCCTCCTCGCGGCCACGGTGGCCTTCATCGTCCTCGCGATCGCCGGCAACCTGGGCGGCGGACCCCACTACTCGGTGTCCGTTCTCGGCCACCACATCGCCACGCTGAACGGGCTGGCCCTGTTCTGCTCGGGCCTGGCGCTGGCGCTGATCGCCTGTCTGGGGCTGGCGATGATGAGGAGCGGTGCGGTCCACCGCCGCCGGGAGCCGCGCGTCGTCGAGACGGAGGAGAGGACGACGCTGCACGACATGATGCGCAGGCCGCACCGGCACGCCTGATCCGGCGGCGGCCCGCTCGGCGGGGAGCGACCTGCGGGGCGGACGGCGCCCGGCAGGTCTGCTCAGTGCGACCGGCGGCTGCTGCCGGCCGGACGGATACCGGGCGCCGTCACCAGGTGACCGGCAGCCGCTCCGGGATGCGCTTCATGAATCCGGTGCGCCACACCAGTTGCTCCACCGGCACGGCGAGCTCGAGCTGCGGCAGGCGTTCGGTGAGCACCTCCAGGGCGACCTCGGCGTGACGGCGGCCGAGTCCGGTCGCCGGGCAGTAGTGCGAGCCGCCGCCGAAGGAGAGATGGTCGGCGGAGTTGGGACGCTCGATGTCGAAGCGGTGCGGGTCGGGGAAGCGCTCCTCGTCGAAGTTGGCGCCCTCGACCAGCACCAGCACGAGTTCGCCCGCGCGCACCCGCACGTCGCCCAGGGTGACGTCCTCCAGAGCGATCCGGGGCAGCGCGTCGCCGATGGACAGGTTGACCCGCAGGAGTTCCTCCACGGCCGCTCCCATCACCTCGGGCTTCTCCCGCACCATGGCCCACAGCTCGGGGTGGGTGAGCAGATGGACGAGGGCCATGGTGAGGAAGCCGGACGTGGAGATCACGCCGGCGCCGAAGAGGGTGACACCGACGGTGGCGAGCATCTCGTCGGTGAGGTGAGCGTAGTCGGGGTCGTCGCGCAGGGCGGCCAGCTCGCCCATCAGCCCGCCGGTCGCGGGGTCGTCGAGCAGGCCGGTCATCCGGGCGATGTCCCGGTCCCAGTTGATCTTCGCGCCGGTGATCGGGCACGGGGAGTTCATGAAGGCGATGTCGAGGCTGCGCAGGAACGCGGGCGCCTCGCTGGTGGGGATGCCGAGGATGTGGCAGTGCATCCCGGCGGAGTACGGGTCGGCGAACGCGCCGCGCAGATCAGCGGTCGGCCCCTCGGCGACGAGCAGGTCGACGAGGCGGTGCGCCTCGCCCCGGATCCACTCCTCCAGGCCCTCGGCCTTCGGGTTGAGCGCCCTCATCACCGCGCGGCGCAGACCGGCGCCGGTGATGTTGCCCATGTTGTTCACGACCTCGGGCGGGATCGTCAGGGCGTACTGGCGGGGCATGCCCGGGGCAGAGGTGTCCTTCAGGGAGAACCGCCCGTCGGTGAGGACCTGCCGGCACAGCCGGTACGACGACACCAGCCATGCCTCGTCGCCGGCGATGGTCCGCACCCGGGTCACCGGAGCCGCCTCCCGCAGCGCGGCCACCTCGTCGGGCACCCGGGAGCCGTCCCAGGAGAAGGGGAAGTCGAGCAGGGGCGGGATCTGGACGGTGCTGGTGGTCATGCGGCGGCTCCTTGGACAGCGGCGGGGGCGGGGGCGGGGGCGGGGGCGGATCCGGCCGGGTCGGCGTCGGCCGGGGTCACGATGGCGTGGCCCTGGTTGCGGGAGGCGCGCAGTCCGGCGCCCCGCGCGTACAGCAGCTCCGCCATGGGCAGCAGCTGGTGGTAGCAGTTGAGGGAGGACGGCACGCCGAGGATGGCGGGGGTGTCGAGGAAGAGCGGGGCCTCCGCGCAGACGTACTCCAGGCACACGGCGCGCTGCCGCTCGCTCGCCGGTTCTCCCCGGGCGGTGAGGAAGCGGCTGACGAGCGAGGTGCACACGGCGCGGAAGTCGTCGTCGGTGCCGAGCCGGCGGGTGAGGTGCTGGTGCAGGTCGCGGTAGGCGTCGTTGGCCTGGAAGGCCGACATCGGCTGCCAGCGCAGCCGTGTGCCGTCCGGGTCGGCCGTCATGACCGCGTCCCGCACCTTGGCGCGCACGCCCCGCAGGTTCTTGACGGCCTTGCGGCGGGCGTCGTCGGGGGTGTAGCCGGACGCCTCGTACATCTCGGCGACGTAGAGGTCGGTGTAGACGAAGTCGACGCGTTCGAACCGGTTCAGCCCCCAGCGGGCGAGGTCGTGCAGCCGCCCGGCTGAGAAGTAGCTGTTGCCGGGGGACACACCGATGACGGCGTGCGCGCCCTCGTCGTGGATGACCCGGCAGTGCGAGGTGTAGGGCTGGACCTGGAAGACGTCGGCCATCAGCACGGATGCTGTGGTCAAGGGGTGATCCTCCGCCGCGCGCAAGTCCCGGCAGGGCCCTGTGCCCTGGGTGTAGCGACGCGGCGCCCACACACTATGTGCGTCGGAACGAACACGGGGCGTCACAGATCACTTTGGCCGAAAACGCTTGTAGCAAGACCTCAAATCGCAGGCCGGAGCGTCGACTTCAAGCCAGTCGGATGAACCGCACGACCATGTCACCGCCGTGGCGGCGGCGGAAAAGCGTCCCTCGCACAGGCCGGCCCGCGTCAGGGCGAGGGGCAGCTATGAGTCGTTTCCCTTGTTCTCATGTTGAGTTCACTTGTTGTTCATTTCTGGCCAGGTGAACTCGGGACAACCCCGCGGCGGGAGATTCCCGGCCGCTACGACTGCCCGCCGTACGGTGGAGGCATGGGCGGCGGCACCCTGACGCTGTTCCTGTGCGGCGATGTGATGCTCGGGCGCGGCGTCGACCAGATCCTCGCGCACCCCGGCGATCCGGCACTGCGCGAGGAGTACGTCGGCGACGCGCGCGCCTATGTCCGGCTGGCGGAGTCGGCGAGCGGCCCCGTGCCGGCCCCGGTCCCGCCGTCCTGGCTGTGGGGCGAGGCCCTGGCCGCACTGGACGCCGAGGCCCCGGACGTGCGGATCGTGAACCTGGAGACGTCGGTGACCCGCAGCGACACCTTCGCGCCGGGCAAGGGGGTGCACTACCGGATGCACCCGGCCAACCTGCCGGCCCTGCTGATGATCCGCCCCGACGTGTGCGTGCTGGCCAACAACCATGTGCTGGACTTCGGCCGCCCGGGCCTGGCCGAGACCCTCGCCGCGCTGGCCGGGGCGGGCCTGCGCACCGCGGGCGCCGGGCCGGACGCGGACGCGGCGCAGGCACCCGCGGTGGTGCCGGCCGGCGGCGGGCGGGTCCTGGTGTTCGCGGTCGGGACGAGGTGCAGCGGTGTCCCGGACGACTGGGCGGCGGGCCCGGGGCGCTCCGGTATCGCCTACCTGCCCGCCCTGACCCCCGCCGCGGCCGGCGCCGTCGTGGACCGGGTGCGGCGGGTGAAGCGCCCCGGCGATCTCGCCGTGGTGTCGGTGCACTGGGGGTCCAACTGGGGCTACCGCGTGCCGGCGGCTCAGATCCGCTTCGCGCACGCCCTCGTCGACGGCGGCGTGGACGTGGTCCACGGGCACTCCTCGCACCATCCCCGGCCCGTCGAGGTGTACCGGGGGCGGCTGATCCTGCACGGCTGCGGCGACTTCGTGGACGACTACGAGGGGATCACCGGCTACGAGCGCTACCGCGACGACCTGCGTCTGGCGTTCCTGGCCACCGTCGAGCACGGCACCGGAGCCCTGGCCGGGCTGCGCATGGTGCCGCTGCGGTCACGCCGGATGCGGCTGGAGGAGGCGCCGGAGGCGGACCGGGAGTGGCTGCGGGCGGTACTGGACCGGATCAGCGAGGGCGTGCGGATCGGACTCGGCGACGACGGGGTGCTGGTGGGGCGGGTGGCGGACGGCGGCACATGAACCGGGCAGACGGGTGGCGGACGCGGCACCTGAAGCGCGCAGTCGGGTGGCGGACGCGGCACCTGAACCACGCGGCTCCTCACCCGGGGTCGCACCGCGCCCTCCTAGTCCTCCGCGACCAGTTCCACGGGCGTGGCGATCACGTCGACCAGGGCGTCGCCGCGCAGCGCCGTCAGGGCCAGGGGGCGGCCGATGGCGTCCTCCAGCATGCGGCGTTGCAGGGCCTGGGCGCTGTCCACCGGGTCCCCGTCGGCGGTGAGCAGCAGGTCGCCCATGCGCAGTCCGGCGCGGGCGGCCGGGGAGGCGGGGACGACCTCGGCGATGCGCAGTCCGGTGCGCCGCCCGGTCCGCTCGCGCACCGGCGGCGGCAAGGGGGCGGGCGTGCCGGCGATGCCCAGGTAGGCGCGGCGCACGCGACCCGCCGACAGCAGGGCGGCGATGATCTGCCGGCTGGTGCCGTTGACCGGGACGGCGAGGCCGAGGCCGACGTCGGCGATCGCGGTGTTGATGCCGACGACCGCCCCGTCCGCCGTGGCCAGCGCGCCGCCGGAGCTGCCGGGATGGAGGGTGGCGTCGGTCTGGACGACGTCGTCGACGACCCGGGTGGCGGCACCCGCGCTGGTCGGCAGGGACCTGCCGAGGCCGCTGACCACACCCGCGGTGACGCTGCCGGCCAGCCCGAGCGGGTTGCCCACGGCGACGACGAGCTGCCCGACCCGCAGCGTGTCGGCCTCGCCCAGCCGCACCGGCGCCGGTGTCGGCCCGTCGGCCCGGACCACGGCGAGGTCGGACAGCGGGTCGGCGCCGATGACGTGGAAGGGCACGGTCGTGCCGTCGGCGAAGGAGGCCGTACCGGCGTCGGAGCGGCCCACGACGTGGGCGTTGGTCAGCAGGAACCCGTCGTCGGTGAAGACCACGGCGGAGCCGGTGCCCCGCACGAACCGGCCACGGCTCCACCGGTGCGCGACGGTCACCGCCGCCACCTTCGGCGTCAGCTCGGCGGCCACCGAGGTGACGATCCGTGAGTACGCGTCGAGCGCGGCCTGCTCCTTGCCGGAACGGTCGGGCTCGAAGAGAGTCTCGGCCACGGGGCGCCCCTTCCGTTCGCCCGGCGTTGATTACATGATTACACCGGGCAGGCCGGAAGGGGAACGCCCCGGAACCGGGAAGCGCGGGCCCCGTTCGCTACAGCGACCGCTCCAGCCGCTCCGCGACCAGCTTCACGAAGCGGGCCGGGTCCTTCGGCTGGCCGCCCTCGGCCAGGACGGCCAGGGTGTGCAGCAGCTCGGTGGTCTCGGTGAGCGCGGTGCGGTCCTCCGGCGCCTCCTGGAAGGCCCGGTTCAGGCTCTCGACCAGCGGGTGTCCGGCGTTGAGTTCCAGGATCCGCTTGGTGCGGGGCACCTCCTGGCCCATCGCCCGGTACATGTTCTCCAGCGCCGGTGTCAGGTCGTCGGCGTCGGAGACCACGCAGGCCGGGGAGACGGTGAGCCGGGAGGACAGACGGACGTCCTTGATGTCCTCGGCCAGCTGCTCCTTCATCCAGCCGAGCAGACCCGCGTAGGTCTCGGCCCTCTTCTCCTTCTCGGCGTCGGTCTGCTGCTCGTCCTCGCCGTCGAGGTCGATCTCGCCCTTGGCGACCGAGCGCAGCCGCTTGCCCTCGAAGGCGCCCACGGCGTCGGCCCACACCTCGTCGACCGGGTCGGTGAGCAGCAGCACCTCGATGCCCTTGGCGCGGAAGGCCTCCATGTGAGGGGAGTTCTCCACGGCCTGGCGACTCTCGCCGGTGAGGTACCAGATGTCCTCCTGGCCGTCCTTCATCCGCTCCGCGTACGCCGCGAGCGTGGTCGGCTCCTCGGTGCTGCGGGTGGAGGCGAACGAGGCGACGGCGAGGATCGCGTCACGGTTCTCGGCGTCGGTGACCAGGCCCTCCTTCAGCACGGCACCGAATTCCCGCCAGAAGTCGGCGTAGCGCTCGGCGTTCTTCTCGCGCATCTCCTTGACGGTGGCGAGGACCTTCTTCGTCAGCCGGTTGCGCATCGCGCGGATGTGGCGGTCCTGCTGGAGGATCTCGCGGGAGACGTTGAGGGAGAGGTCCTGCGCGTCGACGACACCCTTGACGAAGCGCAGGTAGGGCGGCAGCAGCTCCTCGCAGTCGTCCATGATGAACACGCGCTTGACGTAGAGCTGCAGGCCGCGCCGGTGGTTCTGGGTGAACAGGTCGTGCGGGGCGTGCGCGGGGACGAACAGCAGGGCCTGGTACTCGAAGGTGCCCTCGGCCTGGAGCCGGATCGTCTCCAGCGGGTCGCGCCAGTCGTGGCTGATGTGCTTGTACAGCTCGTGGTACTCGTCGTCGGAGACCTCCTCGCGCGAACGCGCCCACAGCGCCTTCATCGAGTTCAGCGTCTCCGGCTCGGGCGTGTCCTCGCCGTCGCCCTTCGGCTGGACGAGCTTGACGGGCCAGGTGATGAAGTCCGAGTAGCGCTTGACGATCTCCCGGATCTTCCACTCGGACGTGTAGTCGTGCAGCTGGTTCTCGGGGTCTGCGGGCTTCAGGTGCAGCGTGACGGCGGTGCCCTGCGGGGCGTCGTCGACGCGCTCCAGGGTGTACGTGCCCTCACCGCGGGACGACCAGCGGGTGCCGTGGCTCTCGCCGGCCCGCCGGGTGAGCAGGGTCATCTCGTCGGCCACCATGAAGCCCGAGTAGAAGCCGACGCCGAACTGGCCGATGAGGCCCTCCGCGCCGCCCTCCTCCTCGGCCTCCTTCAGCTCCTTGAGGAACTGGGCGGTGCCGGAGTTGGCGATCGTGCCGATGAGCCGTCCGACCTCGTCGTAGGACATGCCGATGCCGTTGTCCCGCACGGTGAGCGTACGGGCGTCCTTGTCCGCCTCGATCTCGATGTGCGGGTCGGACACGTCCGCGTCGAGCGTGTCGTCCCGCAGTTTGGCGAGGCGCAGCTTGTCCAGGGCGTCGGAGGCGTTGGAGACGAGCTCCCGCAGGAAGACGTCCTTGTTCGAGTAGACCGAGTGGATCATCAGCTGGAGCAGCTGACGGGCCTCGACTTGGAACTCAAACGTTTCGGTCGCCATGGTCGCGATTACCTCACTGATGGCTTTGGTTGTGGTCACCTTCGGTGGCCATGACTGGTGCTGCCACTTTAAAACACCTGGTCAGGCCGGGAGGGTGAGTTTCGGACGCGGGCGGCTCATCCGTCGCGCCCCCCGGGTGCGCGCGGCGCGCGGCGATCGTCTACTGAAGCCCGTCCGACGCGTCGCAGCCCGGCCCACCCGACGGAGGCACCCGCGTGCCCACCCGATGGAATTCCCACGACCGCCGCCCCCACGAGGGCGCCGGACCTCCGCCCCCGGACGGCGGCGCGCCGCCGCGCCCCGCCGTGCTCAGCCGCCCCTTTCTGCGGCTTCTGCTGCTGTCGGTGCTGCTCGGCGTGCCGATCTCGCTGGCCGCCTTCTTCTTCGTCAGCCTCCAGCACTGGCTGCAGCACGAGGTGTGGGAGGCGCTCCCCCGCGCCCTGGGCCACGACCGCCCGCCCTGGTGGTGGCCGCTGCCCGCCCTCGCGCTCGCCGGGCTGATCCTGGCGCCGATCGTGACCCGCATGCCCGGGCGTGGCGGCCATCTGCCCGTGGGCGGCCTGAACCACACGCCTACGCACCCCCGCGACCTGCCCGGTGTGGCGCTGGCCGCGCTGCTCACCCTGCCGCTCGGCGTGGTCCTCGGGCCCGAGGCGCCGCTCATGGCGGTGGGTTCCGCGCTGGCCCTGCTGGCCCTGCGCGCCGTACGCCGGGACGCAGACGAGCGGGTGACGACGGTGGTGGCCACCACGGGTTCCACGGCGGCCATCTCGACGATCCTCGGCGGACCGCTGGCGGCCGCGGTGATGGTCGTGGAGGCCGCCGGGCTGGCCACACCGCAACTGACGGTCCTGCTGCTGCCGTGTCTGGCGGCGAGCGCGGCCGGCGCCCTGGTCTTCACCGGCTTCGGCCAGTGGACGGGCCTGTCCATCGGTGCGCTGTCGTTGCCCACCGTCCCGCCGGACGTCCGCCCGGACGCCGGGGACTTCCTGTGGGGTCTGCCGATTGCGGTTCTCGTGACCGTGATCGTGGCCGGTGCACGCGGGCTGGGCGAGCACACCCGGCGGTGGACCGCGGGGCGGGCCACGGCCTGGCGGACGGTGGCCTGTGCCGTGGCCGTCGGAGCGGCCCTGTCCGCGTACGCGCTCGTCACCGGCCGGTCCCCCGCCGAGGCGGCGCTCTCGGGCCAGATCACCCTCGGGCAGCTGGCGGCCCAGCCGCACGCCTGGTCCGTCGGCGCTCTGGTGGCCCTGGTGCTGTGCAAGGGGCTGGCCTACGGCCTGGCTCTGGGCAGTATGCGAGGCGGTCCGATCTTCCCCGCCGTGCTGCTCGGCGCCGCGACGGCCATGGCCTGCTCCGGGCTGCCCTCCTTGGGAGTGACCCCCGCCCTGGCGCTCGGCGTCGTCGCCGCCACGACCGCCGTCACCGGGCTGCCGCTGACCAGCTCCGTGCTGACCGTGCTGCTCCTGGGCAAGGACGCCCACGACCAGATGCCGCTCATCGTCATCTGCGCCGTGGTCGCCTTCGTCACCAGCCGTTTCCTCGAGCGCCGCACGGCCGGGCGGGCCGAGGGCGCCGGCCGATGAGCGGCGAGCCGCCCGCGCACGAGCCGCCCTCGCTTCGCCTGTGGCTCGCCGCGGGGGCCTGCGTGATCGCCATGCTGCTGGCCTACTTCCTGCTGCCCCTGCACCGCCTCGGACCGGACCGCACCGCCCTCGCCGTGGTGCTGCTGGTGGCCGCCCTGAGCGTGCTCGCCCTGCTGCTGCTCCGCCAGATCCACGCCGTGCTGCTGGAGCGGCCCGGCGCCCACCCGGGTGTCGTCATCCCGCTGCTGATGTGCCTGTCGGTCCTGGTCTTCTCGGCGGCCTACTTCGTCCTGGCCCACTACCCGGGCGAGTTCAGCGGCCTCGTCACCCGTGTCGACGCCCTGTACTTCACGCTGGTCACCCTGGCGACCGTGGGATACGGGGACATCACCCCGACGGGGCAGGGCGCCCGGGTGGTGACGATGCTGCAGATCCTCTACAACTTCGTGATCCTCACGGCGGCGGCGACCGCCCTCACCCGCCGCATCCGCAGCAGGATCGGCACCCGCGGCAACGCCCGCCCCGGGCGCGGCCGCCGGCACCGCTGAGCGTCGTCCGGCCCCCGACCGACGCGCGCGGCGATCGCCCCCTCATGCGAACGGCCGGCCCCGCTCGCGCGGGACCGGCCGGGGCGTACCCCTGTTCAGGAGCCGACGGGCTCCGTGACGTCGATGCCGCGCGAGGCGACGATCCGGGCGCTGCCGTCGACCAGCCGGTAGCACAGGCCGACCACGGCGGCCTTGCCCGCCTCGACGCGCTCGGCGAGGTCGCGGGACCGCTCCAGCAGCAGGTCCACCGTGCGCCTTATGTGCTCGTCCAGCGCCGCCTCCACGCTGGTGTCCCCGGCCGCGCGGGCGGCGAACACGCTGGGGGTGACGCGCTCGACGATGTCCCGGACGAAGCCGCCCGGGGTCTCGCCGTTCTCGAGCGCGGCGCAGGCCGCGCTGACGGCACCGCAGGAGTCGTGGCCGAGGACGACGACCAGCGGGGCGTCGAGGACGCTCACGCCGAACTCGACGGAGCCCAGCACCTCGGAGCCCACCACGTGGCCCGCCGTGCGGACCACGAACAGGTCTCCGAGTCCACGGTCGAAGATGATCTCGGCGGCCAGCCGGGAGTCCGAGCAGCCGAAGAGGACGGCGAACGGCTTCTGGGACGGGGCGATCTCGGCGCGGCGGGCGGCGTCCTGGTTGGGGTGCCGGGGGGCACCGGAGACGAATCGCTGGTTGCCCTCGAGGAGCAGATCGAACGCCTCGCGGGCGGAGAGGGTCGGCGCATCAGTCATGGCCACAGGTTACTGGGTGGTCGTGAGCCACGCCGGATCAGGCCAGGTGGCCGAAGACGACGAGGTTCTGGGTGTAGTCCTTGGCGGACCGGTCGTAGCTGCCGGCGCAGGTGATCAGGCGCACCTCGGCCTGCGGGGTGTCGGCGTAGACGCGGTCGCTCGGGAAGTCGTCCTTGTCGAAGGTCTCCGCGCTGTCGACGACGAAGGCGGCGCGACGTCCGTCGGCCCGGTCGACGTAGACCAGATCACCCTTCTGCAGTTCATACAGACGGGCGAAGACCGCCGCGGACGTCTTGGTGTCGACGTGCCCGGCGATGACCGACGTACCCGGTTCACCCGGCGAGGGCCCCTTGGCGTACCACCCGACGAGGTTGGTGTCGTCGGCCGGGGGCGGCTGGAGCCGGCCGCTCGTGTCGAGGGCGAGGTCGGTGAAGGGCGCGTCGACGGCGATCGCGGGGATCAGCAGCCGGGTCGGCCGCGAGCGCGGCAGCCGGCGTTCGGTGCCGGCCGGGGCGGACGGTGACGTGGCGGCGACGGCCGGCGCGGCGTGCGGCCGGGGCCCGGCGCCGGGGCCCGGGGCGTCGTGGTGGCCGGCGAGGCCGACGACGGCGACGAGGGCGACCGCGGCCCAGAAGAGGGTCGCGAGCGTGCGCGGTCCGCGCCTGGGCGGCTGCGGATCTGTCTCGGGGGAGGACGGGGAGGTTGCTGCCATCGGAACACCACCTCATTCGGGCACGGCAGCGGCGAGGACCGGGGGATGGAGCGGCGGGGCCGCCGCCGGCTGGATGCGCGTGCGGCGGCCCGTGGGGCTATGTCGGCTATGTCGTCGGGCATGGTCAGGCCACGCTTCCGGCGACCTTCTTGCGGCGCAGCACGTACAGTCCGGTGCCGGCCACCGCTACCGCGGCGAGTCCGCCGGCCGTGACGCCCTGCGTGGCGAGCGCGCCGCCGCCGGTGTGCATGCCGCCGTGCGGCTTCTCGTGGTCACCGCCGCTCCAGGAGCCGCTGTCCTGGCTGCCGCCCCAGCTGTCGTTGCCGGGGGTCTTGCCGCCCCAGTCGGAGCCGCCGTTGTCCTTCTTGTACGTCTCCGGGTCCTGCTTGGGGTCGCGGGGGCTGCTGCCCCAGTCGTCGTTGGAGAGCAGGGTCAGTGCTCCGCCACCCGTGTGCATTCCGCCGTGCGGCTTGCCGTGGCTGCTGTCCTTGTCGTGCTCCTTGCCGTACGAATTGTCGTGCTCCTTGCTGTAGGAGGAGTCGTCGTGGTCCCAGCCACCGGACCCCTCTGCGTAGGCGGGTGCGGCGATGGCGAGAGCCGCGGTGGCCGTCGCGGTGGCGAGCAGGATGCGGGCAGAACGCATTCGACAGTCCTTCCGTCGCGGCCGGGCAGCCGACGCCTTGTCAGCTTCAGACCCGGCCTGGCGTGATCCACCGTCAGCCAAGACCGGCCGGGGCACCATTCAGGGCGCTCACACGGGTTACGACCCCACCCCTACGGCGGCATCCGGCCCCTCCCCGACGCCCTCCGCACACAGGTCCGGGCGCGTGGACAGGGCGGGGGCGGAGGCGGAGCGGCTGTCAAGGCCGGTGCCGGGCGGGTGGCGGCGCGGCCGGTGCAGGAGCGGCAGCGCTGCCGCCGGGTGTGCGCCCTGCCCGTGGCCGCGCCCCGGCGCCTACAGTGTGACGCCCCCGGTCACCGGCTCCCGCCCCGCTCGCCGTCCACGCCCGCCCTCCGCACGGGGACGGACGGGACGCGAGGGGCACCGGCGACCGCTCATGTGAACGGCACACCATCCCGTAGCCCGCCCCGGGCCGCGCCGCCGTCACGGCACGGCGGTCCTGGGCGCGTCGTATGCCGCTGGAGGCCGCTGTGTCCCGACCCTGTGTCGCCCTGATCGCCGATCCCACCTCGCCGGAGGGGTGCCGGGAGTACCTCGCCCGGGCCGTCGAGCTGCTCACCGGCGCTCCCCCGGTGCGCCTGGACTCCCGGTACTTCACGGTCGGCGGCGCCGGACGCGCCGTGCCGGAGGACGGGCGGTTACGGCTGAGGGTGCCGGACGAGGGCGTGGACGTGCTGCCCGACGTGGTCGTGCTGTACGAGATCCCGCCCCAGCGGCGGCGGGAACTGGCGCCCTTCCAGCGGGTGTTGGCGCGCTCGGGGGTGGCGCCGCTGGTGGGCACGCCTCAGGCGTGGCGGGCGGCGACGGAGAAGGACCGCACGATCGCGCATTTCGCGCGGGACGGGGTGGCCCACATGGAGACCGTGGTGCTCTCCCGGCCGTCCCGGCCGGAGGCCGTGGCCGCCTTCGACAAGCTGGGACGGGACGCGTGGGCCCGTCCGGTGGTCGGCACGGGCGGCAACGACACCTTTCACGTCACCGACGTCGCGCGGCTGGCACGGGCGGCGGACTTCTACGCCGAGCGGGGCACGGACTGGCTGCTGTCACGGGACGCCGGAAACTTCACGGCCGACGGGCGGCGCCACCAGTTCCGGGTCTTCGTGCTGCACGGCCGTGTCGTGCACGCCCGTGAGCATCTCCAGCCGGCGCTCGACACACCGTGCAACACCTGCCAGGGCGCGACACCGGTGCCGATCGCGCCGGCGGACCTGCCGCCGCGGCCGGCGGAGCTGGCCGTCGCGGCGACCGCGTCGACGGGACTGCCGTTCGCCGGGGTGGACCTGGCCGTGGAACAGGGCGGGGTCGTCTTCGAGGTCAACGTCCAGCCCGCCTTCGTGGACGGGGAACTGCCGACGGTGGCGGTGCCGTACGTGCGGGCACATCTGGAAGCCGTCCTCGGGCCGCGCCCGGCCGGCCGGGCGCCGGCGGGAGCGGCGACGGAGGGGTGACCCACGACCCGCACGAGCGGGCTCCGGGATTCACGCGCGGGCTTCGGGGATGCACACGCCGGCTTTGGGGATTCACGTGCGGGCTTCGGGGATCATCCGATCGGCCTTCCGGCGGCGACTGGCCCGGGCGGGCAGGGCAAGTAGGCTGAGATGAACGCTGTGTGTGCGTCGCGAGCCGACGGAAGAGCACCCCGTGAACAGAAGTCTGCGCGTGCTTCAGCAGGGAGTGGGCTGGTTCAAGGACCACCACCTCCTGCGGCGCGGCAGGGAGCTGGAGCTGATGCACCGGGCCATGGGGTTCGCCACCCTGGCCCTCGTGACGCTGGCTCCGCTGCTGATCGTGGTGGCCGCCGCGGATCCCCTGCAGCGTGGGGGCTTCTCCGCGTGGCTCGCCGACGGGATGGGGCTGTCGGGCCGCTCCGCGAAGATCCTCACGGACATCAGCACCCCGCCGAGCAACGTGGTCAACGCCACCAGTGTGTGGGGCGGTATCGCGCTGGCCGTGTTCGGTGTGTCCTTCGCGGGCAGCGTGCAGAACGGCTACGAGCGGATCTGGAACCTGCCGCCGGGGCCCTGGCACAAGATCTGGCGTCAGGCGGCGTGGCTGGCGGCCCTGACCGTGTACCTGTACCAGGAGGTGCAGACCCACGCGGCCCTCAGCGGGCCGGAGCGGATCGCCCTGTCGTCGGCGACGGGCATCGTCTTCTTCTGGTGGGGCCAGTACTTCCTGCTCGGCGGTCAGGTGCGCTGGCTGCATCTGCTGCCGGGCGCGGTCGCCACGATGGTGGGCCTGGTCGGTCTGCGAGGCTTCTCCTTCCTCGTCTTCACCCCGCTGATCCTCGACAACGCGATCAGCTACGGCACGGTCGGCATCGTCCTCGTCGTGGAGTCCTGGCTGATCGGGGTGGGCTTCGTCGTCTACGGCGGCTCGATGTTCGGCCACTGGCTGTACGTCCACCACCTGTGGGACAGCGAAGCGGGTCCCCCGGGCTCCGGCACCCGTCTGCGGGGCCCGGCGCCGCAGCCGCCGGGCCCGGACCCCGGGCCGCCGCGCCGCCGCTGACGCCGGCCGGGCCGTGCCGGACCGGCGGGACGACCGTGCCCCGGATCCGGGCCGGAGCGGACATTGGATAGAGTCGCTCCATGTCGCACCCTGACAAGCTGCTGGTCGAGATCGCCGCGCACGTGGAGGCCGGACACAGCAACCAGATGTCGCTGACCGTGGTCGTGGACGGAGCCGTGATCACCGGGCGGCTCGCACCGGAGAAGGTCTGGCGCCAGCGGGTCGCCGAAGTACTGCGGGACTCCGAGCAGCTCGGCCGGTTCGCCGGCATCTTCACCGCGGGGCACCAGGAGGCGGCCGCCTCCGACGATCCGAAGCCCCCGACGCACCTGCACTTCCATCTGGCCCGGATCATCCAGGGCACCACCGGCATCCCCGAGAGCGGCGGCATGTACCGCGTCGCCATCGGGGACGTGACCGCCTGGACCATCGGGGACGTCCGCTACTCCGACGGCTGATCCCTGTCGGGGAGGTCCGCTGCGGCGACGGCTGATCCTGTCGGGGAGGTCCGCTGCGGCGACGGCTGATCCATCCCTTACGAAGCCGTGACGTGCCGGACGGGGAACCGCCGGCGTACCCGCCGCGGGCCTAGCCTGCGCCCATGCGTGTACTGGTCACCGGCAGCGCCGGGTTCATCGGGTCCCATGTCGTCGAGGCACTGACCGAGCGCGGCCACCAGCCGGTCGCGTTCGACGTCCGCACGGACCCCGCCGCGGACGTACGGGACGCCACGGCGGTGGGGCGGGCGCTGGCCGGCGTCGACGCCGTCTGTCACCAGGCCGCGAAGGTCGGTCTGGGGACCGTGTTCGCGGACGCCCCGGACTACGTCTCGCACAACGACCTGGGTACCGCCGTCCTGCTCGCGGAGATGGCCCGGGCCGGGGTGCGCCACCTGGTGCTGGCCGGGTCGATGGTGGTCTACGGGGAGGGGCGGTACACCTGTGCGGCGCACGGCGCGGTCCGGCCCGGGCCGCGAGCCGTCGCCGACCTCGCGGCGGGACGGTTCGAGCCGAGGTGCCCGGCGTGCGGCGGGGGCCTGGAGCCCGGCCTGGTCGGCGAGGACGCCCCGGCCGATCCGCGCAACGTCTACGCGTCGACGAAGCTCGCCCAGGAACACCTGGCGGCCGCCTGGGCGCGGTCCACGGGCGGTGGGGCGGTGTCGCTGCGCTACCACAACGTCTACGGTCCGCGGATGCCGCGCGACACCCCGTACGCCGGGGTGGCTTCGTTCTTCCGCTCCTCTCTCGCCCGGGGCGAGGCACCCCGCGTGTTCGAGGACGGGTGCCAGCGCCGGGACTTCGTGCACGTACGGGACGTGGCCGCGGCCAATGTGGCGGCGCTGGAGGCCTGTTCGGCCGGGGGCACGCTGACGGCGTACAACACGGGCAGCGGCGAACCGCGCACCGTGGGCGAGCTGGCGCGTGCGCTCGCCGCGGCGCACGGCGGGCCGCAGCCCGTGGTGACGGGCGAGTACCGGCTGGGGGACGTCCGGCACATCACGGCGGACTCCGCCCGGCTGATCGCCGAGCTGGGCTGGCGGCCCCGGGTGGGCTTCGAGGCGGGTATGCGGGAGTTCGCCACCGAGGCGTGACCCGGTCGCCGGGGACGCGCCCGCCGGGCCGGGGGTCCGGGACTCCGGGCGGCCGGGACTCCGGGGGCCGGGAGGCCCGGAGATCCGGGGCCCGAGGCCCGGAGATCCAGAGGGTCCGGAGACTGGACACCCGGAGGCCTGGGAGCCCGGAGGCCTGGAGGTCCGGACGCCCGGACACCCAGAGGCCCGGAGGGTCCGGGGGCCCGAGGCCCGGACGGGGGCCCGAGGCCCGGACGGGGGGCCCGAGGCCCGGAGATCCGGACGCCCGGCGGCCCGGAGGGTCCGGGGCTCCGAGGCCCGGACGGAGGGCCCGAGGCCCGGAGATCCGGACGCCCGGCGGCCGGGAGGCCCCGGGAGCCCGGAGGTCCGAGGCCCGGACGCCCGGAGATCCGGGGGCCCGGAGATCCGGAGGCCCGGACGCCCGGACACCCAGAGGCCCGGAGGGTCTGGGGGCCCGAGGCCCCGACGCCCGGAGATCCGGGAGCTCGG
This sequence comes from Streptomyces sp. NPDC028635, assembly GCF_040637635.1. Classification (NCBI taxonomy): domain Bacteria; kingdom Bacillati; phylum Actinomycetota; class Actinomycetes; order Kitasatosporales; family Streptomycetaceae; genus Streptomyces; species Streptomyces sp. NPDC028635. The sequence goes on from NZ_JBEZWX010000022.1 coordinate 79,220, forward strand.
ACGCCCCGGGGCCCGGACGCCCGGGGGGGCCGGGGGTCCGCGGGCCCGGGGGCTCGGGGTGACGGTGTGAGGTGTCAGGCCTCGGCGGTCGGCAGGACGACCTCGAAGCGGCAGCCGCCCACGACGTTGCGGACGGCGGCCCGGCCCTGGTGGGCCTCGACGATGCCGCGGACGATCGCCAGGCCCAGGCCCGCGCCGGCCGGCGGGGTGCGCGCGTCGGAGCCTCGCCAGCCGGTGTCGAACACCCTGGGCAGGTCCTCCTCGGGGATGCCTCCGCAGCCGTCGGTCACCGACAGCACCACGCCGTGCGGGGCGCGTTCGGCGGCCACCGCGACCGTGCCGTCGGCCGGGGTGCGGCGGATCGCGTTGATGAGCAGGTTGCCCAGGACACGGCTCATCTCCTTGCCGTCGACCTCCACCGGGACCGGCTCCACGCGATCGCCGACCAGGCGCACACCGTGCTCGCGGGCCAGCGGGCCGGCCCCGGCGAGGGCGTCGCCGACCAGGTCGTACAGGGAGATCCGGGAGCGGGTCAGGGCGAGGGTGCCGGCATGGATGCGGGACAGTTCGAAGAGGTCGCCGACCATGTCGTTGAGGCGTTCCACCTCGGTGCGGATCTGCCGCAGATAGCGGTCGGGGTCGGCGGCCACCCCGTCCTCCAGCGCCTCCGCCATGGCCCGCAGGCCGGCCAGCGGGGTGCGCAGATCGTGCGAGATCCACGCGACGAGTTCGCGGCGGGAGGATTCCAGGGCGCGCTCGCGCTCGCGGGACTCGGCGAGCCGGGCGCTGGTGGCCGCGAGTTCCCGGCTCAGCTCGTCCAGTTCGGCCGTCGTCGGGCCGTCGGGCGCGGCGAAGGAGCCGGCGTCGCCGAAGGAGCGGGCGGCCAGGGCGAGTTCCCGGCTGCGGGCGACCACCCAGCGGCCCAGCAGCAACGCGGTCGCCAGGGAGACGACGGCCGCCATCGCGACCACGGTGGTGACCACGCTGAGGTCGTGCGAGGACAGGAACATCGCCTGGGCCACCGCCAGGGTGCCGGCCAGCATCGCGCCCACGGCCACCGCCGCGACCACGGTCAGCGAGGCGATGAGGGAGCGCCGGCGGATCAGCCGCAGGACGCCCGCGCCCACCAGGCCGGTGGCGGCGGCACCGCAGAAGGCGTAGAGAGCGATCAGCAGGGTGTCGGACACGTCAGCCCTCCTCGCTCCCGTCGCTGCCGGCGGGGTCGAAGCGGTAGCCGACCCCCCACACGGTCTGGATCAGGCGCGGCCGGGCCGGATCGTCCTCGACCTTGGCGCGCAGCCGCCGCACATGGACGGTGACGGTGGACAGGTCGCCGAAGTCCCACCCCCACACCTCGCGCATGAGGTCCTCACGGCTGCAGGCGCGGCCGGGGTGCTGCAGGAAGAAGGCGAGCAGGTCGAACTCGCGCAGGGTCAGGGCGAGTTCGACTCCTTCACGGGTGGCGCGGCGGGCGGCCGGGTCGACGGTGAGTCCGGCGGCGGCGAGCGGGGCCGCCGCCGGCCCGGGGCGGGTGCGGCGCAGCACCGACTGGACCCGCAGCACCAGTTCGCGGGGGCTGAAGGGTTTGGTGACGTAGTCGTCGGCGCCGACCTCCAGACCGAGCACGCGGTCGTCCTCGTCACCGCGGGCGGTGAGCATGATCACCGGGACGGGGCCGCGTTCCCGTATCCGGCGGCACACCTCCAGGCCGTCCATGCCGGGCAGCATCAGGTCGAGGACGACCAGGTCGGGGCGGTTGCGGGCGGCCCGCTCCAGCGCGCCGGGACCGTCCGCCGCGCGGTCGACGGCACAGCCGGCGCGGGTCAGGTAGCCGGCGACGACCTCGGCGACGGTGGGGTCGTCGTCGACGACCAGGACCCGGGCGCGGGGCGCCGCCGGGCCGTCGGCCACGGGCTGCGCGAAGGGGTGCGGCTGCTGCATGGGTCCAGCCTCGCACCGCGCCCGGCCCGGTGGTGCGCACGGAGGGTTCCGCCCGTCCGATGTCCGTGTTTCGTAAGGAGCCATGGCCCGGAATGCCGGTTTTGCGTCCGTAGGGTGAGTGCCGTGACGACCTCTCCCGCCCGCTGCGGCGTCGACGTGATCCTGCCCTGCCTCGACGAGGCCGAGGCGCTCCCCTGGGTGCTGGGCCGCATCCCGCCCGGCTGGCGGGCGCTTGTCGTGGACAACGGCTCCAGCGACGGCTCCCCGGAGCTGGCCCGCGCCCTCGGCGCGACGGTCGTGGACGAGCCGCGCCGCGGGTTCGGGGCCGCCTGCCACGCGGGGCTGACCGCGGCGAGCGCCGAGATCGTCTGCTTCTGCGACTGCGACGGCTCGCTCGACCCGGCCCTGTTGGTGCCGTTCGTCGACGAGATCCGCTCCGGCGCGGCCGATCTGGTCCTCGGCCGGCGCCGGCCTCGGGGCCGCGGCGCTTGGCCCGCGCACGCCCGCGCCGGGAACATCGCCCTGGCCCGGCTGGTGCGCCGCCGCACCGGACTGCGGTTGCACGACCTCGGCCCGCTGCGGGCCGCCCGCCGCGAGCCGCTGCTCGCCCTCGGTCTGACGGACCGGCGCAGCGGCTACCCCCTGCAGATGGTCGTGCGGGCCGCCGACGCCGGCTGGCGCATCACCGAGCACGACGTGCCGTACGTGCCGCGCACCGGGGCCTCCAAGGTGACCGGTACCTGGCGTGGCACCTGGCAGGCGGTACGGGACATGAGCCGCGCCCTGGCCGAGCCGGCCGCGGACGGGGTGTCCCGGTGACCACGCTGGTCGTCATCGCCAAGGAACCCCGGCCGGGCCGCGTCAAGACGCGGCTCACACCACCGTTCACGCCGCGGCAGGCGGCCGCGCTCGCCGAGGCGGCGCTCGCCGACACCCTGACCGCGGTGGCGGCGACGCCCGCGGCCCGGCGCGTCCTCGTCCTGGAGGGCCGCCCGGGGCCGTGGCTGCCGCCCGGATTCGACGTCGTACGGCAGTGCGGCGGCGGCCTGGACGAGCGGCTCGCGGACGCCTTCGCCGGCTGCGACGGCCCGGCGCTGCTCATCGGCATGGACACCCCGCAGGTGACGCCGCGCCTGCTCGATGTGGACTTCGACGAGTGCGACGCGTGGTTCGGGCCGGCCGAGGACGGCGGCTTCTGGGCCCTCGGCATGGCCGAGCCCGATCCCCGCTTGGTACGGGGCGTGCCCATGTCGACGCAGGCGACGGGAGCCGTGCAGCGGCAGCGGCTGCTCGCGGCGGGGCTGCGCGTGCGTGACTTGCCCCGGCTGCGCGACGTGGACACGGCCGACGACGCGGCGGCGGTCGCCGCCGAGGCCCCCGACGGCGGTTTCGCCGCGCGACTGTCCCGGCTCACCGCGGGCTCGGACCGGTGAGCGCCACGCATGAGGCCGCGCCACCGGCGGCAGCCCGGCGCCGGCCTGCGGGCGGGGTGCCCGCGTGGGCCGGGGACGAGCCCTACGCCGGTGCGCTGCGTGCCGGGCGTGGGCCGCTGTTCCTGCGGCGGGCCGACGGGTGGCTGCTGCCGCTGGAGGTGGAGCGGTGGTGTGCCGACGCCGACGCGGTGGACCTGGCGGTGCTGGACCGCTGCGAGGGTTCCGTCCTCGACGTCGGGTGCGGGCCGGGCCGGCTGGTCGCCGCGCTCGCGGAACGGGGACGGCCGGTGCTGGGCCTCGACGTCAGCGAGGCCGCCGTCGCCCACACCCGGCGACGGCTGCGCCCGCCACGAAGCACGGCCGCCGCCACGTCCGCGGCGCGCGCGGAACTCCGCGCATGCCCGGACACGGGTGCGGCCTGCACGTCCGCGCACACGGGAGACCCCGCCTGCCCGCACACGGCAGCCGACGCCTCCCCGCACACGACACCCTGCGCACCGCCGCCGGGCGAGTCGGTCCGGCCGCCGGAGAGCGAACCCCGCACGCCCCGGCCCGGGTCCTGCGCAAGGCCGACCGGTGGGGCCTGCGCGCCGCCGTCCGGCGGAGCCTGCGCCTCGCCCCCCGGCGCAACCTCCGCGCCGCCGCCCGTCGCGGCCTGCGCGCTGCCGCACGGCGGGGCCTGCGGGCAGCCGCCCTGCCGAGCGTGCGAGCCACGATCCGGCGGAGCCTGCGTGCCGCCGCCCACCGGAGCCTGGCCGTCGCCGCCCGGCGCAACCTCCGCGCCGCCGCCCGGCACAGCCTGCGCGCTGCCGCCTGGCGGGGCCTGCGCGCCGCCGCCCGGCGCGGCCTGCGGGCAGCCGCCCTGCCGAGCGTGCGAGCCACGGTCCACCGGAGCCTCCACCTCGCGGCCCGGCTCAACCTCCGCGTCCCCGCGCGGCGGAGCCTGCGCATCGCCGTGCGGCGGAGCCTGCTCGCAGCCGGTCGGTGACGCCTGGGCGCCGTCGCACGCGGGGGCTTCCGTTCTGTGCCGGTCCGTGTTCGCGTCGCTGCCCGGCGAGGGGCGGTGGGGCACCGCGCTGCTGCTGGACGGCAACATCGGCATCGGCGGTGATCCCGCGGCCCTGCTCGGCCGGCTGGCCCGGGTGCTCGCCCCGGGTGGCCTGGCACTCGTCGAGACCGCGCCGGTCGACGTCGACGAACGGGTCACGGTCCGTCTCGCCGGCCCCGGCGGTACGGTCGGCAGCCCGTTCGCGTGGGCCCGCATCGGCACGCCCGCCCTGCTGCGTCGCGCCCGGCGCGCGGGCTGGCGTGCCGCCGGTCAGTGGACGGCGGGCGGCCGGTGCTTCGTCGCCCTGCGCAGCCGCCACACCAGCAGCACCGCGGAGCCGCCGAAGAGGGCGGCGCTGATCAGCAGCCAGCGGGCCGCGAAGCCGGCCGCCGACAGCCCGGCGACCCGCTCGTAGCGGTCGGCCACCTGGCCGCTGATCAGGGGAAACCACACGAGGAGCAGCAGGCCGGAGAGCGCGGCGGGCACCCGTACGTACGGCGCCCACGCGCGGCCGCCGACCGCGCCGCACGCCCTCAGCAGGGCGCGGTCCGCGGCGGCGTACAGCGGCAGCAGCACCAGGTCGTGCAGCAGCGCCGCGCCGACGAACCACAGCGCGACGCCGAGCCAGTCGCCGGCCAGCAGCCGCACCCCGGCGTACCCGGCGAGCGCGAACGAGCAGGCGAGCAGCAGCAGTCGGAGCGGGCTTTCGAGGGTGAGCCGGTGGCGCATCACAGGGCTCCGAAGGTCAGCCGGGCCACCCACTTGGTGTTCAGCACACCGGGCGCCGCGGGGACGATCACCCGGGCCGGATAACCGTGGTCCAGGGTGAGGGGCTCGCCGTTGACGGACAGGGCGAGCAGACTGCGGCCGTCGGCGACCTGGTCGGCGCTCAGCGCGGCCCGGCGGAAGGCGCCGTGCCGCTGGAGCGACTCGACGAGTACGTCGGTGGAGTCGTCGTGACCGACGAGCGCGGCGAGGTCACGCAGCCGCACCCCGCGCCACCACTGGTCGGAGGTCGACCAGCCCTCCACGCACGCGATCGGCAGCGCGGCGCTGTGCTGCGGCATGCTCAGCAGCCGGTCACGGGTGAGGCGGACGGTTCCGGTGCGGCCGGTGACGACCAGCCGCCACGCCTCCGCGCCGGTCTCCGCGGCCCGGATGCCGGCGTACGCGGCGGTCTTGTTGATCTGGAAGCCGCCGGGTCCGCCCCCCGGATCCGCCCAGCCGTGCGGGGCGAGCAGGGCCGTGCGCCGCAGCGGCCCGTCGAAGCTGCGGCCGGCGCTGGTGGCGAACAGCAGCAGCGAACCGCCTCCGACCAGCCACAGCGCGCCGCGGCGGGACACGCTCGGCACGTCCGGCCGCGGGGAGACGAGGTCCGCGCCGCTCGCCTGTGCCGGCTGGGTGTGTCCCCGCCGCCGTACGTTGCGCACGGCCGCGGGCACCCGCAGCGCCGCGTGCACGACGAACGCGGCGAAGAAGACCCAGGCACCGTAGAAGTGCAGCGGGTAGAACGAGCCGGGGAAGAGATAGTCGAGCTGGACGTTGAGCACGCCCGTGGTGAACTCGAACAGCGCTCCCCCGACCAGCAGCAGCAAGGAGACACGTTCCAAGGCGTGCGTGAGGGACCGGGCCGGCGGCAGGGCGAACAGCTTGGGCACCACCGACCACAGCTTGGCCAGCAGTACGGGGATCAGCGTGATGCCGAGCGTGACGTGCACGCCCTGGGTGAGCCGGTACAGCCAGACCGGGTTCGTCGGCCAGGCGAAGAGATAGAAGCCGAGCAGGCCCTTGCCGGGCGTCTTGTCGTTCACCGGGGACAGCCCCGGGTTGTAGGCGGCGTAGGACACGAGTCCGGTCACGAACAGCACGGTGACGCCGACGAGCAGCACCAGTCCGAGCACCGAGGTGAACCACGGCCCGCGCAGCGGGCTGCGCCAGAAACCGGGCGAGGTGGGAAGCCGTTGGTCGCGCATGTGCCGACCGTAGGCCGCGATCGGTGCGGTGGCGGGGCTGCGACCCATGACGAAACGCTGACGTCGTGCCGCCGGGGCGCCGAAGGGAGTGCCGTTCGCCCTAGCGTGCCCGTGTGAACCGAGCCCTCCTGCGCGACCTGTACGCCGTCGTCGCCGCCGCCCTGCTGGTGTCGGCGGCGGTGCTCGTCGGCCGCCACATCCGGGATTACCCGCACAAGCTGTTCGTCGACTGGCCGCCGCTCGTGGGGTTCTGGGGTCCGCACACCGGCCCGGGCACGCCGGCCGCCGTGGCGGTGGCGGCCCTGGTCGTGGGGTACGGCCCGGTCGCCGCGGCCCAGCTGCCCTGGCGGGCGCTGCTCGCCTCGGTCTGGGGCTCGGCGCTGGCCTGGATCTGGTCGCTGGCCCTGGTCGACGGCTGGCACCGGGGTGTCGTCGGCCGGCTCACCACCCGCTACGAGTACCTCCGGGCCGTCGACCGTTTCCACGACATCCCGGCGGCCCTGCGCGACTTCACCCACCACATCCTGCTGCACTCCCCCGGCAACTGGCCCGCTCATGTGGCCGGGCATCCGCCGGCCGCGACGCTCACCTTCGTGCTGCTGGACCGGGCCGGCCTGCGCGGCGGCGGCTGGGCCGGGGCCTGGTGCATCACGCTCGGTTCCACCGCCTGCGTGGCCGTGCTGGTGGCGGTGCGCCTGCTGGCCGGGGAGGAGCCGGCCCGGCGTGCGGCGCCGTTCCTGGTGCTCGCCCCGGCGGCCGTGTGGATGGGCACGTCCCCCGACGCGTACTTCGCCGCCGTCGCCGCCTGGTCGGTGGCGCTGCTCGCGGTGGCGGTGACCCGGCGGTCCGCGGCGGCGGCGTCGGGTTCGGGGCTGCTGTTCGGGCTGACCTGCTATCTGTCGTACGGCCTCACACTGATGGCGCTGGTCGGGGCGGCGGTGGTGCTGCTCGCGCGGCCGCCGGTCCATGTACTGCTGCGCGGCGCCCCCTTCCTGCTCGCCGGTTTCGCGGTGGTGCCGGCGCTGTTCACTCTCGCCGGCTTCGACTGGGGGGAGGCGTACCGGCTGCTGGTCCAGCGCTACTACCAGGGCGCCGGGGGTGTGCGCCCGTACGGCTACTGGGTGTGGGCGAACCTGGCCTGCACCGTGCTGGTGGTCGGCGCGGCGACCGTGGCGGGGCTGCGGCGGGCGGGCGCTGTGGCGGTCGGCGAGCGCGGGGCGCTGCGTCGCACGTCGGCCCGCGCCGAGCCGTCGCCGCGGCTGCGCCTGACGGTGCTCGTGTGCGCGGCCCTGCTCGCCCTTCTCGTCGCCGACCTGTCCGGTATGAGCAAGGCGGAGACGGAGCGCATCTGGCTGCCGTTCGCGGTGTGGCTGCTGCCGGTGGGGGCGCTCCTGACCCGGCCACGGGCCTGGCTCGCCGCCCAGGCGCTGCTCGCCCTGCTGCTCAACCATCTGCTGTGGACGGGCTGGTGAGGCTGGTCCGGCACGTCTCCCGCGGCGCGTTTCGCACGACCGCCTGATCCTCGCGTCAGCGACGGTTGACCTGGGTCACCTCCGCGAGTGATCGCCCGGTGCGCTGCCGGGGCGACGCGTCCCCGCGCGATGATCATGGTGCGGTGACGTACACCTCCCCACTCCCCCGCCGCCGCGGCCTGCTGGTCGCCGCCGCGCTCGGCGTGCTGAGTCTGCTGCCCGTGCCGCCCGCGCACTCCGCCGCGAGCGCGCCCCGGCCGACCACGCCCTCGGAGCGCACCACCGACGCCTATCTGCACGCCGTGCGCGACGACCCACGCCTGCTGCGCCGCTTCTTCGCGGCCATGCCCAAGGGCGGCGATCTGCACAACCACCTCTCGGGTGCGGTGACGACCGAGTATCTGATCGAGCTGGCCGCCGAGGACGGACTGTGCGTCGACACGGCGACGACGACCGCGGTGCCCCCGCCGTGCGGCCCCGGCACCCGGCCGGCCGCCGACGCGCGCACCGACCGCGCCTTCCACGACACGCTGGTGCGGGAGTGGTCCATGCAGGACTTCCCGCCGGACGGCAACGGCCACGACCACTTCTTCGACACCTTCGGCAAGTTCGGCGAGGTGACCTGGCGGCATCGCGGCAAGCTGCTGTCCGAGGTCGCCGACACCGTCGTACGCGACAACCAGTTCTATCTGGAGACCATGGTCTCGCCCGCCTCCGACAGCGCGAAGAAGCTGGCGAACGAGGTCGGGTGGGACGCCGATCCGGCCCGGCTGCACGGCAGGCTGACGGCCGGCGGGAAGCTCGACGCGCTGGTGGCCGAGGCCCGCAAGGAGGCCGACGACGCCGACGCCGAGTTCCGTGCCACGTCGCACTGCGGCACACGGCGGGCCCGGCCGGGGTGCGGGCTTCAGGTGCGGTGGATCTCGCAGGTGTCCCGGGGCAGCGCGCCGGAGCGGGTGTTCACGCAGCTGGCCCTCGGGATGCGGCTGGCGGAGCGGGATCCGCGGTTCGTCGCGGTCAATCTCGTGCAGCCGGAGGACTGGGACAGCTCACTGCGCGACTACAGCCTGCAGATGCGGATGGTGCGGTACCTGCGGGGCGTCTACCCGAAGGCCCATGTCACGCTGCACGCCGGTGAGTTGTGGCCCGGGCCCGTCAAGCCGGCCGACCTGAGGTTCCACATCGCCGAGGCGGTGAACGTCGCCGGAGCCGAGCGGATCGGACACGGCGTGGACCTCGTCCACGAGGACGACTGGCAGCACACGGCACGGACCATGGCGGACCGGGAGATCGCCGTGGAGGTGCCGTTCAGCAGCAACGCGCAGATCCTCGGGGTGCGCGGGAACGATCACCCCTTCGCCACGTACCGGGCCTTCGGCGTGCCGGTGGTGCTGGCGACGGACGATCCCGGGGTGAGCCGGATCGACATCACGCACGAGTACCAGTACGCCGCGGAGACGTACGGGCTGTCCTATCCCGAGCTGAAGGATCTCGCCCGGGCGTCCCTGGAGTACGCGTTCCTGCCCGGGGAGAGTGTGTGGCGGGGCGATCCGGCGCGGGAGGGGTATGCGCCGGTCGCGGCCTGCCGCGGTGCCGAGCCCGGGCGGGGTACTCCGGACGGCGCGTGCGGGCGGCTGCTGGCCTCCAGCCCGAAGGCCGCCGTCGAGTGGCGGCAGGAAGCGGCGTTCCGGGCCTTCGAGCGGACCGTGGGTCTGGTGCCGTAACACTCCGCCGGGGCCGTCCTGCGGGTGCGGGTGCGGTGCGTCGTGGATCCTCGCGTCGCTCCCGCGCCCCGTCAAGCCCGCGACGGCCCCGTCCGATCAGGGCCCCGTTCGATCAGGGCCCCGTTCGATCAGGGGGTGCTCGTGCTCGACCGGACCAGCAGACGGGGTTCCACCAGCGCCGGTTCCGTGTGTGCGTCGGGGTCCTCGATGTGGCGCAGCAGGTGGGCCACCGCCAGGGCGCCCATCTGGGTGAACGGCTGCGCGACCGTGGTCAGGGAGGGCGAGCAGTACTCGGCGAGTTCGATGTCGTCGACGCCCACCACGGAGATGTCCTCGGGCACCCGGCGGCCCAGCTCGTGCAGGGCCCGGATCACGCCGAACGCCATCTCGTCGCTGGCGACGAAGACCGCCGTGGCGTCGGGGATGCGGCCGAGGATCAGTCCGTTGCGGTAACCGGACGCGGGTGACCAGTCGCCCTCCAGCGGGGGCGGTACCGGCCGGCCCGCTTCCTCCAGGGTGGCCCGCCAGCCGTCCCGGCGGGCCGCCGCTTCCAGCCACTCCTCGGGGCCCGCGATGTGCCAGACGGTCTCGTGGCCGAGGTCGAGGAGGTGGCGGGTGGCGAGGCGGGCGGCCAGGGTCTGGTCGACGGCGACCACCTCGGTGGCGGCGGTGCGGGAGCCGTCGATGGTGATGGTGGGGACGGAGCGGGTGAGCTGTTCGATCCGTGGGCTGGTGTGGGTGAGCGGCACGGACAGGATCACGCCCTCGACGTCCTGGTCGGCCAGGCGGGACAGGGCGTCCTCGATGGCGGCGGTGTCCAGGGAGGCCGTCGTCGCCGTGCTGACCGCGTAGCCGGCCTCGCGGGCCGCGTTCTCGATGCCGGAGGTGACCGCGGCGCGGGAGTAGAAGGTGGTCTGGAGGGTCACCACGCCGATCGTGCGGCTGCGGCCGGAGGACAGGGCACGGGCGGCGTTGTTGCGGCGGTAACCGAGCTGTTCCACGGCGGCCAGGACCTTGGTGCGGGTCTTCTCCTGGACGTTCGGGTGCCCGGAGAGCACGCGGGAGACGGTCTGCGCGGAGACCCCCGCGAGCCGGGCCACGTCCGCCATCGCGGGCGGCCGTTCCGCGCCGGCAGTCCGAATCGCCATGTGCCCCTTCCCCAGGTCGGTGGGCTCGATGATATCGCCCACATGGCGGGGTCGGCCGGGGTGCGCGCGGGTGGCAGCCCGGACTGTTGGCATCGATAACATTCTCTGCCATAGTGACGGCCGTCGGCACGATAGGGGTGGCGTTATGCAGCGGTCCGTTGCGGGTGAAGAGGTTTCGGGACGGGGAGAGATATCGATAACAACACCTTCGCGTCCCTGCCTGACGTATGCCGGCGGCACGCTGCTGCGCGCCGGACGGCCGCATCGTGTGCTCGCGGGCTCGTTGCACTACTTCCGGGTCCACCCCGGGCAGTGGGCCGACCGGCTCGACCGGCTCGCGGCCCTCGGGCTGAACACCGTGGACACGTATGTGCCCTGGAACTTCCACGAGCGCACGCCGGGTGACGTCCGCTTCGACGGATGGCGGGACCTGGGCCGCTTTCTGCGGCTGGCGCAGGAGCGCGGGCTGGACGCGATCGTGCGCCCCGGGCCGTACATCTGCGCCGAGTGGGACAACGGTGGGCTGCCCGCCTGGCTGACCGGCACGCCCGGGGTGCAGCCGCGGACCTCCGAGGCGTCGTTCCTCAAGGCGGTGGGCCGCTGGTTCGATCATGTCGTGCCGCGCATCGCGGAGGCGCAGGCCGGCCGCGGCGGGCCCGTCGTCGCGGTGCAGATCGAGAACGAGTACGGCAGTTACGGCGACGACGCGGCCTATGTGCGCTGGGTTCGCGACGCCCTGGTCGAGCGGGGGATCACCGAGCTGCTCTACACCGCCGACGGCCCGACGGCGCTGATGCAGGACGGGGGCAGTGTGCCCGGGGAGCTGGCGGCGGCGACGTTCGGTTCGCGGCCCGAGGAGGCGGCGGCGCTGCTGCGGGCACGCCGGCCCGGCGAGCCGTTCCTGTGCGCGGAGTTCTGGAACGGCTGGTTCGACCACTGGGGCGAGAAGCACCATGTGCGCTCGGCCCACAGCGCCGCCGAGGACGTCGGCGGCATCCTCGACGCGGGTGGCTCGGTCAGCCTGTACATGGCGCACGGCGGCACCAACTTCGGCCTGTGGGCGGGCGCCAACCACGACGGCGAGCGATTGCAGCCGACCGTCACCAGCTACGACTCGGACGCGCCGATCGCCGAACACGGGGCGCTGACCGAGAAGTTCTTCGCGCTGCGGGAACTGCTGTCCGCCGTGCGCGGCACCGACCTGCCGCCGGTGCCCTCCGATCCGCCGGTGCTCGGCCCCCGCTCGCTCGCCGTGACGCACGGCGCCGCGCTGCTGGACGCGTTGCGCGCCACGGGTGAGCCGGTGCGCGCCCCGGCACCCCTGAGCTTCGAGCAGCTCGGTCAGTCCGCCGGTCTGGTGCTGTACGAGGCCGAGCCGCTGCTGCCCGAGGGCCGCCACGAGGTGACGGTGACCGGACTGCACGACCGGGCCCAGGTCTTCGTCGACGGCGCACCCGTGGCCGTACTCGAGACGGAGACCGCCTCGTTCATGGTCGACGGGGCCGGGAAGCGGGTCCGGCTCGGGCTGCTCGTGGAGAACCAGGGGCGCGTCAACTACGGGCCGCTGCTCGGCCAGGGCAAGGGGATCCTGGGCGGGGTGCGGGTGGAGCGCCGGCTGGTGCACGGCTGGACCATGTACCGGCTGCCGCTGGACCGGTGGACGGCACGGGACCTCGCGGCCGCCACGGCTGCGGCGCCGGCCGACGGCCGGGCGGGATTCGCCACCGCGACCCTCGACGTCGGCGAGCCCGCCGACACCTTCGTGCGTCTGCCCGGCTTCGGCAAGGGGTTCCTGTGGGTCAACGACACGCTGCTCGGGCGGTACTGGGACATCGGTCCGCAGACCACCTACTACGTCCCGGGGCCGATGCTGCGGCCCGGTGACAACACCCTGACGGTCCTGGAACTCGAACACCTCGGTGCGCACATCGCGCTGGAGGACAGGCCGGACCTCGGTCCGGCCGAGGAGTACATCGAGACCTTCGACTGACCACCCCCTGGTTCCGCGTCCCCCGGAGGACCCCATGCCCCTGGCAGCCGCCGGTGCGCTGCTCACCGAAGCCGCCGCCCGGCACCGTGTCGTCGCCGCGTTCCCCGTGCTCACCCTCGACCATGCGCAGGCCGTCGTGGAGGGCGCCGAGGCCGTCCGCTCACCGGTGATCGTGCAGTTCGGCCCGGACGCCGTACGGCACCACGCGGGCCGGCTGCTGCCACTGGCCCGGGCGGTGGCCGAACTCGCCGAACTCGCCACCGTACCGGTGGCGCTCCACCTGGACCGGGTGCGCAGTACCGCGCTGCTCGCCCAGGTCGCGCACGGCCGGTTCAGCTCGGTGTTGTACGACGCGGGGCTGCTGCCCTGGGCGCGGAACGTGGCCACCACCCGTGAAGTCGTCCGCTGGGCCCACGAACAGGGGCTGTGGGCGGAGGGCGAGTGGGCCGGGCCGGCCGATCCGGAGACGGTCCGGGCCTACGCGTACGCCACCGGGGTCGATGCGCTCGTCGTCACCGACCCCGTGCTGCTCACCACGGCCCTGGACATCCCGTTGGTGCTGCGTGCCTCCCACCGGCCGCCGGTGCCTGCCGGCGTGGCGAAGCTGGTGCTCGGCCCCGACCTCGACGCCGCCCTCACCCGGGCCCTGCACGACCGGCTCGTCCGGGACGCGCACGCGGACCCGCGGGTGTACCTCGCCGACGGCCGACGCGCGATGGCGGCCACCGTCGCCCGCAGCCTCACCGCTCTCGACGCTCAACTCCCTCCCCCACCGAGTAAGGAGCACCTGTGTCAACTCCTCGACGAAGAGGCATCGGCACGGCCGTCGCCGCGGCCCTCGGCCTGACCTGCGCCCTGACCACCGGCACCGCCCAGGCGTCGGACCCCGCCTACACGGTGACCGTCGGCGCGAAGGGCGCCTGGACCCACCCCGACGACACCCCCGCCGCGCCGTACCTCGACAGGGACGGCACGTTCTACTACCAGCAGGCGCACGCCCTCTACGGCGCCGGCGACAGCCGGCAATGGACCTTCTACACCGGCAAGGACTTCGACACCGCCACCCGCTCCAGCGCCCTCAGCGACGCGGTGAACCCGGCCGACCCGGCCGACCGCAACAACGACACCACCGCACGCTGCAACAACAGCCCCACCGGCAAGGAAGCCACCTACGCCCCCACCGGGTCGGGCTACGCCCAGCGCAACTACTGCGACCTCGCCGGCGTGTGGGTCGACCCGGACACCGGCGACTGGTACGGCCTGGTCCACAACGAGTTCACCCCCCAGCCCTTCGCCGACGGACTGCACTACGACGCCATCGACTACGCCGTCTCCCACGACCAGGGCCGCACCTGGACGATCAAAGACCACGTGATCACATCGCCGTACAGCACGAAACGCGGCGACACCGGCGCCTTCCCCCAGCAGACGTACCACTACGGCGACGGCGACCCGCGCCTGTACGCCGACACCGCCTCCGGCTACTTCTACGTCTTCTACGGCTCCCGCATCGTCGACAAGGGCGGCAGCTGGAAGGCGTTCCACGCACACGTCGCCCGCGCACCGATCGCCGGCAAGATGGCGCCCGGCAGCTGGCGCAAGTGGTACGACGGCACCTGGAGCGAACCGGGCACCGGCGGCCGCGAGAGCAACATGATCCCCGTCGACCCCGCCCACCCCACCGGCTACACACCGGCCGGCCAGGAATACGACCCGGCCACCCCCGGCACCGCCGCCCAGCAGATCGCCGCGGGCACGATGCCACCCACCTCCCCCCTGTTCGTCATGGACATCACCTACAACGCCTACCTCGGCCTCTACATCGGTGAACCGCAGGCCGTCGACCAGAGCGGCAACGCGCCGCAGCAGTTCTACGCCACCGACGACCTCGCCTCCCAGAAATGGCGGCTGATCGGCGACACCGGCAGCCACACCAACGCCTCCTGGTACCGCTGGTTCCTCGACCCCGCCAACCGCACCAGCAGCCAGATCATCGGCAAGTCCTTCCGCTCCTACTGCTCCTTCGGCTGCTCGAACGGCTCCTACGGCGAGTACGTCGACGTCACCATCGGCACCTCGGCGCCGGCCGCGCCGGTCGATCCGGGCACGGTCTACCGGATCTCCGGCGGGGGCGGGCGGGTCCTCGCCCAGATGTCCGGCAGCTCCGCCACCACGTCGCTGGCCGCAGCGACCGGCTCCGACCTGGAGGCGTGGACCTTCACAGCGAACGGCGACGGGTCGTACCGGATCGCCAACGCGGCCACGGGCCGGCTGCTGGGCGTCGACTCCTCCGCCACGGCCCAGCGGGCCTGGGGGACGCGTCCGACGGTCACCGCGGCCGGTTCGGGCGGCCCGACCGTCGGGCAGCAGTGGTTCGTCGTCCCGGGACGCACGGCCGCCGGTGCGCCCACGGGGACCTACCGGCTCGTCAACCGCTACAGCGGGCTGGTGATCGGGCTGTCCGGCGTCTCGGGCCGACTCGCCGAGACCACTCCGGTCCGCTCCTGGACGGACACCGCGGGGGGTGCCGTCGGCGGGGCGCGCGGCGCGGCCGAGCAGACCCTGACGCTGACGCCGGTCGGGACGGCTCCGTCGCTCGACGGTACGCACACCCTCGCCACGGGCGGCAAGGCGCTCGACGACCCCGGGCACAGCACCACCGCCGGCACGCAGCTCATCACCTATGCCGCGAACGGGGGCGCCAACCAGAGCTGGACGTTCACCCGGCAGACGGACGGCTCCTACACGCTGGTCAACGCCGAGTCCGGGCTGTGCGCCGATGTGGAGGGCGGCTCGGTCGCCGCGGGCGCCAAGGTGATCCAGTGGCCGTGCACCGGGGGCGCCAACCAGCACTGGACCGTACGGCGCCTGGCGTCCGGCGCGTACACGGTGGCGTCGGTGAAGAGCGGGCTGCTGCTGACGACGGCGTCGACGGCCGACGCCGCGCCGGTGACACAGCAGGCCGACAGCGGCTCGGCACTCCAGCAGTGGGTGATCGGCTGACGCCGGACAGGGATGCGGGAGCCGGGCACGGAGTGGTCGGCTGACGCTCGATACAAGGAGCGGGGCCCGGGCAGGAAGCGGTCGGCTGTCCTGCCCGGGCCCCGGTACGACGGTCAGCGGGCCGCGGGACCCGGACGGCTCACGGGGCGATCGGCAGGCGGCGCTTGTGCTCCGTGACCCGGTAGCGGTGGACGATGGCCGCGAAGGCTTCCTCACTCACGGGCTTGCCCTCGAGGAAGTCGTCGATGTCGTCGTAGGTGACGCCGAGGGCCTCCTCGTCGGGGCGGCCCGGGTTCAGCGTCTCCAGGTCCGCGGTCGGCGTCTTCCACACCAGCTCGGCGGGAGCCCCGAGGGCATCCGCGAGCGCCCGCACGCGCCGCTTGGTGAGGCCGGTGAGCGGGACCACGTCGGCCGCGCCGTCGCCGTACTTGGTGAAGAAGCCGGAGACCGCCTCGGCGGCGTGGTCGGTGCCGACGACCAGGCCGTCGTGCGCGCCGGCCACCGCGTACTGGGCGATCATGCGCTGCCGGGCCTTGACGTTGCCGTGCACGAAGTCCTGGTGGTGGTCGTCACGGAAGACGGTGTCCCCGGCGAGCAGTGCCTGCAGGGCCGCGTCGCTCGCGGGCCGGATGTCGACGGTCAGCACGCGGTCGGGCCGGATGAACTCCAGCGCCCGCTGCGCATCGTGCTCGTCGGCCTGCACGCCGTAGGGCAGCCGCATCGCGAAGAACGTCGCGTCGTGCCCGGCCGCCCGGGCCCGCTCCACGGCGAGCTGGCACAGCCGGCCTGCGGTCGAGGAGTCGACGCCGCCGCTGATGCCCAGCACCAGCGCGCGCAGGCCGGTGGAGGTCAGCCGGTCGGCGAGGAACGCCACCCGGCGCTCGATCTCCCGCTGCGCGTCGAAGTCGGCGCTCACCTCCAGCTCACGGGCGATCTCCTGCTGCACGGCCATGGACGCCGGGTCGGTCACGGTTGCTCCTTCGGTACGGGACTGCGGGGTCTTCAGGGACGGGTACCCGGCAATGCCGAGGTACCGCTGTCCGAGGTGTAGCCGTTGGGGTGGCCGGCGGGCGTGCGGAAGACGCCGGCCGCGCCGGTGGTCTCGACGATCTCGCAGGCCTGCGGTCGCTCACCCGGCACGCCGTCACCTTCCCCGAGCTCGCGGTTGTCGCTCCGACGATACGACACGGCGTGCGCCCCACGCCGCGCCGGGCCGCGCCCCTCCGCGCTGGTCAGACCCGGCGCGGGCGGCGTACGGAGGGGGCGGGCCGGTGTCGCCGTACGGGCGCCCGAAACCGGCGGCCGTCGCGTGAGCGCCCCTCCCCCCGCCCCGTGTCCCTCGGACTCCGGTCGACTGTCACACCTTGTGTGTGGTCACGAAGCCGAGGGACGCCAGCCTCTCCGCACGGCACAGCTGGTCGGAGGCGCCGCCCACCTCGGTCTGGAGGAGCTGGTAGTCAGCGCCGTGAGACTGACCCCAGTGCATCGCAGCACGCCACAGCAGGCGTCCCAGGCCGTTCCCGCGGGCATCAGGCAGGACAGCGAAATACTGCGGCATCAGCTGGCGGTATCCGACAGCGTCGGGGCGGATTTCCATGGGGCCGATCGCTCCGACTACACGCCCCTCGAGGGCCGCGGTGAGGACCGGTCCGCACAGACCTGCCTGCATCTGGGAGTGCAGGAAAAGCAAGCCGTCTGCGGCCATCGCCTGGGCGTACGGTTCGAACGTGTCCCGCACCGCGGCCGGCCAGGCGGTGAACGGCCGTACCGGGCCGCCCCGGTCTTCGCAGGGTCGGGCAGCGAAGTCCTGGAGCTGGATCCTGACTCCACTCACGGGCACGGCCTCTGGGCCGAGCGGCCGCACCACTCGGGCGCCAGCCACGCCGTACTCGGCAGCGATCTTTGCGGCAAGATCGGCGGCCTCGCTGAGGATGTCGCCTCGGTGGCCGTAGGCGAAGACCTTGGTGGTGCCGCGGCCGCGCGTCGACAGGGTGGGAATCAGGGTGACGTCGGGCTGGTGGACGATGCCGTCGGCGATCACGGTCTCGTCCTTCTCGCTGCTCCAGCGGCGGTCCTTGTCGTAGTGCAGGAAGTACCGGTCCATAGCGGCCGCGGTGCGGATGTCCTCGAAGAGGTCGACCGTGAGGGCGTGGGGGTGGACAGGACCGAGGGTGGGCACGATCGGTGCGGTGAGCACCGGGCGTAGCCAGTCCCAGCGGAAGAACATGGTGGCACCTTAGTCGTTCCAGGGGCATGGCTCTGGCCCTGACGGTGCCCCGTCAGGGCCAGAGCGGTTCAGCCGGTCTATCGCGGATGACTAGTGGGGGTTGTCGTCACCGGCGTCGCAGGAGCACTCGGCGCTCTCGACGATGTCGTCGAGGTCGGCGACGGCGGTGATGGATGCGGCGGCCACCGGCGGAGCCGCCCGGCGGGCGCTGGTGGGCTTGCTCGGCAGGACCTGTACGGGTACGGGGCGAGGGGTCATGACAGGACCGTCTCCTTCTTGTCTCCGTGCTGGCAGTAGCTGTGCAGCGGCGCCTTGGCCTCCTGGTAGTGCTTGGCCAGGGGGCGGCAGACCCGGCAGGAGCCGGACAGGGCGCAGCCCTCGCACCCTCCGGTGCGAAGCATGAGGCGGTCGGCGATCGCGCCGAGCCGCAGCAGTCCGTCGACGCCCTCGGCCATGAGGCCGATCTGGTCGTCGCGGCCGACCTTGCAGATCGAGACCAGGCCATGGGGGTCGGCGTGGAAGAAGGTGTGGCCGGCGTTGCACCCGGCGAAGGGCTTGCGCTGGCGCAGGTGGGCGGCGGACTGGGCGAGCAGCGGTTCGCCGCCGCCACTGATCGTCGGGGTCATGTTCGTGTACGCGTGGTGTTCGATGCCCCACTCCTCAGCGAGGGCGCTCATCGCGTCAGCTTCGTCGGCGTTGGCTTCGGTGACGACGAGGTTGAGGCGGAGCGGAAGACCGGCTCCTCGGGCGGCGGCCATACCGCGCCGGAACGCCTTCCAGGAGCCACGGCGCTGGGTGACCTTCTCGTAGCTCTCCTCGCTCGCACCATAGAGGCTGATCACGAGCCGGTAGGGCGGGCAGTCCCGGAACAGGCGCAGCAGGTCGGGGCGCCACAGGAGGGAGCCGTTGGTGGAGATCGTGAGCATCATCCCGGCGAGCCAGGCGTACCGGTAGGCGCCCTCGAAGTCGCGGTCCATCGTCGGCTCGCCGCCCGTGATCTGGAGCCACAGGACCCCGGCTTCGCGCATGATGTCGAGCAGTCGGACCTTGTCGTCCCAGCTCAGACCGGCGACCGGTCGCTCACCGAGGTAGCAGTGCGGACAGCCGTAGTTGCAGCCGAGGTTGATCTCCCAGGAAGCCCGGCAGTAGCCGTAGGAGGACGGCTCACGGACCAGGACCGTGTCCTGCATGGGAAGCCCGGCGACGTCGAGACCCCACATGCTGGCGGCGGTGTCGGCCGCCCAACGGGGCACGGTCTGCCCGGCGGTGGCGGCGGTCCGGAGCTGCTCGTAGTGGTCGGCCGGGATGCGGCTCCCGGACCGGGCGCCGGGGCGCAGCAGCAGATGCCCGTCAAGGAACGGGCTGGCGATCAGCTTGTGCGGCATGACGCTTTCTCCTCTCCTTCGCACAGCACGGTCCGAGGGGGCAACAAGACGGGCGACCCTGGGAGCGGCGCAGTAGATCTGGCCCATGCCGTTGCAGGTGTCGCACCTCTTGCCGGTGCTGGGGTTGGCGCCGGTGCCCGCGCAGTCCGGGCACGACTCGGCACTCGGCGAGGCCGGCCGCACGGTCCGCCGAGGCGGTGCGGATGTCAACACGGGGACTCCTTCGTCCGGGTGTCCCAACGGCTTGGCCCTGGAGGCGCAGGCCGATTGGGACCCCTCCCGCCGGGGCTTCCGGACCGCCGACGGGAGGGGCGTCTTGGGGGTGCGACCCTGTCCCTGCGGTCGCCGTGGGGGCGCGTCAGCTGGGGGTCTGCGCCAGCACCAGGGCGAGGACGGGGGCGGTCACGGCCGCGACGTAAAGCAAGAGGCCGGTGATGGTCTTCACGGGCCGCACGTAGTCTTCGTCCGGCTCGGTGTCACCGTCTACGTGCTCGTGGCAGGCCGGGCAGGTGCTGCTGGCGGTCATGCGGTCGCCCCGGTCGTGTTCTCGTAGTGCTCGCAGAGGGCGCGCAGCACGCGGGCCAGGCGCCGGGCGTGGCCGGGTTCGCCACCGTAGCGGGGGGTCGCCTGTTCGCTGAGCTTGCGGCGGGCTTCTCCCACGCACGCGAGGGCGCAGTATCGGGGGACGCTGTTCTTCGGCAGCCGCGCCGCCTTCTTCTCGACCTCGGGGATCATCAGCTCCAGGTGGCCCCGCAGCAGGGCCGTGAGCGTCTCCAGGTTGCCAGGCGCGGGCGGGAGCAACTCGGGGGCGTCGCCCTGGCCCAGCAGCTGCGCCGCGGTTTCGCGCATCGTGGTGATGTCCAGGGGTGCGGTCGCGTTGCTGCTCTCGATGATGGCGTTCACCGCGTCGCCGCCTGTCCGGCCCGACACCGCAGGCACTGGCACGGCGGGAAGGCGGAGGAGACCGGCAGCGGCTCCTCTCCGTACGGGATGACGCTGACCTCGCCGCGGTCCTGGGTGACCGTGCCGCTGCGGTCCACCTGGTAGACCCGGATCGTCATCTTGTGTCCGGGTGGGCGGTTCTGGGTCGGGCAGGTACCGTTCGTCATGTCGACGCTCCCTGGCTGGTTTGAGCGTTGGCCACGCCCCGGGGCCGTTCGCGCGGTCGCCG
The DNA here is from genome assembly GCF_040637635.1 of Streptomyces sp. NPDC028635. Lineage (NCBI taxonomy): Bacteria > Bacillati > Actinomycetota > Actinomycetes > Kitasatosporales > Streptomycetaceae > Streptomyces > Streptomyces sp. NPDC028635. The sequence continues at coordinate 99,735 of NZ_JBEZWX010000022.1, forward strand.
GGGTCTGCTGGTGTTGCCGGTCATGCCGGTGCGTCCTTGGTGCGGCAGCCGCATGTGACTATCTGCCACACGCGGCCACTGCCTCGAAGCACCACATGGCCGGCCGCGCGCAGGCGTCTGTTGACTGCTCCGCAGTCAAAGCAGGCTTCGCCGTGCAGCCGGACGATGCTCACTCGCCCGTCGATGACGGTGGGCGCAAGTTGCTGTGCGTCCGGCATCGCGTCCCCCATCTGCTGCTGGCTCCTGTGCGTGCAACAGATAGTGGGGGTTGCCAGGTACCCCAAGTACCCCGCCTAGGGGTAGCTGGGTCTGATCAGGTTGCCGAGCACCACTCGGCGAAGTTGGAGAGCGTTTCGGAGTCCGCCCGCTTCAAGCGGCGGAGCGTGGAGGCGTCTTCACGCACCCACGGGTGCTCACGGGTGTGCTGAGGCGCGATACGCCGCGCCACCTTCAGCGACTCGAAAGCATCATCGGCCATTCCCGACCAGAGCTGGGCGCGGGCGAGTTCGATGTAGAACCCCGAGCGGCGCTCGGCAGGCAGGTCTGCGGGCGGCTTCCACTCGCTGGCCACGTCCAGGGCACGCCCGACGTGATCGTCACCAAGGCTCACGGCGACGGATACCTCGTGAATGCGAACGGAGTCGGGTCCGAAGGCAGTCCCGCGGTACACGTCCTCCGGCACCTGCTCGGCGAGCGCTTGGGCCTCGGCGAGGTGTGTGACGGCAGCAGAGGCGTCCCGGGCCCGGCCGGCGATGACCGCTGCCCTCATGTGGAGCGCGCCGCGGGCCGCGGCCTCCGGCCGACTGGACGGCGCCGGGGCGGCGTCCAAGGCCTGCTCGAGCGCGCGCAGCCCCGCCGCGTGAGCGTGGGCTGCGAAGAAGGTCTCCGTGCGCACGTAGGCCACCGAGGCGGTCAGCAGCGGGTCGTCCGCCTCGGGGGCGGCCCACCTCATGAGTTCGATGAGCCGTGCGGAGAGATCACGAGCGCCGAACTTGTAGGCCACCGCGTCCGCCGAGCGGTAAGCCCTGACCAGGAGCCCGGCCTCTATGGCTCGTCGTCCAGGGGCGGCTGCGTGGTAGGCCCGGGTGACCTCTGCGAGCAGCTCGGGGATCTGGTGGGAGATGCGGATGTACTGGGCGGACAGGCGCCAGTCGGCCGCATCGCTGACAGCAGCGCGCAGGTCTGCGAGAGGGCGGATGGGGCCGTCTTCTGGCAGGTCGTACGTGGCGATCGCCGCCGAAAGGGCAGGCAGCGCGTCGTGAACGGGTGTCTGGGCCGGGCTGCGGTCGGTGCGCAGTTGCATCGGATCGACGGACAGAGCCGCGGCGATGGCTTCAAGGGTGGCGTCACCGACGCCTCGCTCTCCGCGCTCGATCTTGCGGATCGTTCCGAGCGCGACGCAGGCCGACTGCGCTAGCTGATCCTGCGTCATACGCTTCAGCCGCCGGTAGTAGGCGACCCGGCGCCCTACTCCACCGTACGCAAGTGCAGGCATTGCGGCTCCAGTTCAGTTCGCTCACTCCGAACCGTACCGACTTCGAGACGCTCTTTGTACGACTTGCGCGGTAGGGGGTCAGCTCCTCCCCCGATCGCGTGGCCTTCAGCCCTTCGTGAGGTCCACGAGTTGGGAGAGGCCATCGATCCGCCAGTCAGCTGCTGCGCTGACCTCCGGGTCATCCGCCCACAGATGCCCCCAGGGGCCACGGCGGAGATGCGCCGTACGAAGCCCGGCCGCCTTCGCGGGGAAGACATCGTTCGCTGGGTGGTCCCCGACGTACACCGTCGCCTCAGGCGCCGCCTGCGACACCTCGATGACTCGCCGGAAGAACTCTGGCTCTGGCTTCGCGACCCCCCACTCCCCCGATGTCACGATGAGGTCGGCTGGTAGATCCAGGCTGCGCAGGAGCTCCCCCGCGCGCGGTGTCTGGTTCCCCGCGATGATCACGCGCACGCCAGCCCGCCGAAGCGCGGCCAGCGCCGGCCGGACGTCCTCGTAGAGGTCGCCCTCATCGAGGTGCTCGCCTCGGCCGGCAGCCTCCCGGGCCTGGTACTCGGCAGCGACGTCGATGCCCGGCCGGGCCAGGCGCAGCGCCTCGGCGTTGTCGAGTCCCTTGGCGACCACCGCGCCAACGAGGGCAGACAGCGTGTGGCGAGGGACGTCCAGCCAGTCGGCCCACGACGTCCAGTAGCGGTCGTCCCTGGTGATGGTCTCGCCGACGTCAAACACGAACGTTTCAATCACGCCAGGAGCCTACGGCGCGCTCGCCAGCGGCGCACACTCTCGAACTGAGCAGCTGGGCGGCACACCGTGACACGGGCACAGAGCGCCCTGTACCGGGGTCGGCATCTGCTGTGGCTCGGTGCAGGCCGCGCCGGTGCCGGTGGTGAGCAGCGCGGTGATGGCGAGCAGCAGGGCGGCCATGATGCCGCGGATGCGCATGTGCGCCCCTCCTCTCGGATCGGGGCAGACATGCGAAAGCCCGGCGCAAGGGCCAGGCCTCGGAAGCTTTCAGCGGCGGCGGATGGGGGTGAGACCTCATCGACAGCGGTGCCACCGTCTCACGGAATGAGCGTCGCATTGACCTCTGCCAAGCCTGGTTGAGGCGGGCAGCTGAGACTCCGACAAGATGCGTCCGATCTCACCTTCTAAATGGACACCGTCACGTCGGTGATCTCGGCGGTCACCTTCGTCGAACGGCTTGAGGTAGAGAGGGAGATCGGCTGATAGCTGAGCTGATCCTGGTCGGTCAAGTCCATCGTCTCGATAATGGGGCCGCTTTCGTCGCCGTGAATCTCGTAAGTGATGGAGTAGGTCTTCTCCGGATCGAGCGATGTCAGGCTGGTGTACGACAGCTTCGGTTCCACGGTGATGTTGCACCCAGCACTGCCGAAGCACTGCTGGTCCGTGGTCCTGAGCGTCAGTGCGAAGTCCGCAGGCGTCGGGGCGTCGTTGTAGGTCCCCGTGGTCGCTTCGGCCGCCTCAGCTGGGGCGTCTGCGGGCCTGGCTGGCGCCGACGTGGCCGCCACGGGCTTCGAATCCGCAGCGTCCTTGTCGGAGCCAGAGAGAAGCCATGCAGTCGTTCCGGAGGAGACTCCTGCGATCGCCAAAGCTCCCACGATCGCCGCAGCAACGTTGCGCCTGCGCGCTGTTCTGGGCGGCGTCGGGGAGACGGGGGGCATCGGTGGAACCTCGGGAACGGCTCCCGTTGTCTCGTCCATGTCTTGGCTCCTCTCGATTTGCAAGGCCGTATACAGCCTTGGCTCAGGTGTGGCACAAGCTTTGTCGGTGATGTCGGCGAGGTCCCACAGTGCCAAAGCCTCCCCGCGTACCGAGTTGGGCTGGAAGCCGGCCCGGGGTGATGTGCAGACGGCGCGCCCAGTCGCGGAATTGCTTGGGCGTCATGGCAAGGCTGTACGCACCTTGCGGGGTAGTTACGAGAGGGCGGGCGTCACGGCTGGTGCGTGCGATGCTCACGCGTCCAGTGTGCCGGGCCGCCCAGGTCGCGGCTGCTACCGAATGGTGCCAGTCCAATGGGGGTCTTCGGCGAGGAAGCTGCCGTTCTTGATCCAGGCATCGTCAGTGCGGGTCACGGTGAACACGATGTCCTTGCCGTCGTTCTTGGCGATCGTGTACTCGGCGGTGAAGGTGCCGCTGCGCCCGGGAGCCAGACGGCCGGCCATCTGCTTGGAGCCGGCCTCGACGAACGCCGGTTCGGTGTCCCCGCCGGTGGTGGCGCCCTGCGCCTGGTATCCGAGGCCGTCCAGGGTGTACGGCTTACTGGTGCCGTTGGTGATGGTGAAGGTGACCCGGAAGGGAGTGTGGTCGGCATCGGGCCGTTCATCGAACTCGCCGTAGCGGGTAACCAGCTTGATGCTGTCGACCGTCACCTTCAGACCATCGGTGTAGGCGAAGGTGTCGCCGATGGCGAGCTCGGTGTCCGGCTGCTTGTCGGCCGTGTCGGAGGCGGTCGCGCTGCCGCTGCACTGCTCCATCCATTCCGACTGGGACAGGTTGGAGTTGGGTCCGCAGTCCGGCGGGGCGGAGACCTGGGCGCTGGCGGTCGAGCGATTGCGTTCGGCTTTACCCTGTGACGGCCCGTCCGGACCGCATGCGGTGAGCGTAGCGGCCAGCGTAGCGACGGCGGCGAGCAAGATGGTTCGAGCGTGTATGGTCCCCCCAAGGACAGTACGACTGCTGTCATTGTGGCGGCACTGAGAGTTACTTGAATGCGCGATGAACACATCGTGGCTCAGATGTGATCTGTGCCCTGAGGGGCGCGCCGGGGCTTTCCCCTGCTGGCGCACGGGTTCGCACAGCCCGCCCCGACGTGGGCGGCGTACGTCCGCCCGACGTGGCCAGCGGGTCGAGCCGTGGAACTGCTTTGGCGTCATGCCGAGGGGGGCGACCAATGCGTGCGATGCTCACGCTCCAGGGTGCCTGGGCGGCGCCTGACCAGCGGATGCTCTGGCTCTGGCACTGGCATGACGATGAACCCTCATATCCAAGTGACGTTGTCAGAGGCGAGCTTTACGGTGCGGCCATGACAGACGAGAACCGCCCCGAGCCGAACGACGAGGCGCCGGAACAGCCCAGTGACAACAGCCCCGAGGGTCGTGCCGATCGTCTGAAGCCGGGTGGCGCGCCGATCCCGCACGTTGATCTCAGCAATCTCAAGATGTTTGAAGAGGCGGTCAACCGAATCAGCGAGCCGCTTGCGGTGTTCGCCGCTGGGGCCCGCAGGGAACTCGATCGTGCTGCTTCCGTTGGCGCTGCTGCCGCCGCTGCGGCTGGTTCCCAGCCCTGGTTCACGAATTTGCAGTGCACGCTTGGCTAGTCGGTCAGCAGCGCCGTGACCAGGTGTTGCATCCGTGGCCGTGGGTCCGGGGCGCCCGGCCAGCTGGTCATCAGCAGGTGGTGGGCCGTGCCCACGACGGCGAGGGCCGCCGTGTCCGGGTCGACGGCGGCCGGCACCCGGCCCAGCCGTCGCTCCGCCGCCAGGTAGCCGGTGATGGCCTGCTCGATCGCCGTGAAGCCGGGCGCCCCGTCCTCCAGGGCCTGCCGGATGCGCAGCGCGGCGGCGGGGCGGGTCATGGCGAGGCCGGAAATGGCGGGGCCGCCGGAGTCGAAGAGGGCGAGCGCGACGGCGCTGAGGTTCTCCGCCACCGTGCCCTGTCCGACGCGTCCGGACAACGCCTCGGCCCGCGCCGCCGTACGCGCGAACCGGTCGAGGCACAGCTCGGCGACAAACTCGTCCAGCCCCGCGAAGTGCGCGTGCAGCAGGCCCTTGGCACAGCCCGCCTCCGTGGTGACGGCCCGGCTGGTGAGCGCGCCCGGCCCCTCCCGCTCCACTACCCGCTCGGCCGCCGCGAACAGCCGCTCGCGCACGTCCGGCGTCGCCACTCCACGCGGTGACATGAACCCCTCTTCTCTCACGCCGCCGCCCCCCTCCCGGCGGCGGCAACCCCTCGGATCGTAACCGGCGTTGCCAGTTTGGGCGATTGCCCATAGTGTTTGGGCGTACGCCCATTCTCCGTTCGCGATCACAGGAGGCACCATGCCGAACGTCGTCAACACCGAGCAGGCGCAGGCGTGGAACGGCCCGGAAGGCGACCACTGGGCCCGCCACCAGGACCGCTGGAACGCCGTGAACGAGGGCTTCGACGAGCCGCTCCTAGACGCCGCCGCGATCGGCCGCGCTCACCGGGTCCTCGACCTGGGCTGCGGCTCCGGCCAGACCACGCGGCTCGCCGCCGTGCGCGCGCCGCGCGGCCACGCGACGGGCCTCGACCTGTCCGGACCGATGCTGGCCGCGGCGCGCGCCCGGGCGGAGAAGGAGGGCGTCGGCAATGTCTCCTTCGTCCAGGGCGACGCTCAGGTGCACCCCTTCGAAGCGGGCACGTTCGACGCGGCGATCAGCCGCTACGGGGTCATGTTCTTCGCCGACCCCGCGGCCGCCTTCGGCAACATCGGCCGTGCACTGCGCCCCGGCGGGCGGCTCGCGTTCGTCTGCCCGGCCGACGCCTCCCTCAACGACTGGGTGACGGCGATGGCGTCGCTGCGCGACCTCCTGCCCGTCGGGGATTTCGGTGCGCCGGGGCTGCCGGGCATGTTCTCGCTGGCCGCCCCGGACCGCATCCGCGCCCTCCTGACCACGGCCGGCTTCACCGACGTCGAGGTCCGGCAGGTGCAGGCCCGCGGAGTGTGGGGAGCCGACGCCGAGGACGCGGCGGCCTTCCTCCTGGGCACCGGCCCCGGCCGCCATCTACTGGAGCAGGTCGACACGACCTCCCGGACCCGCGCCCGGAGCACCCTGACCGCCCATCTGCGCCGGCACGAGACGGCGGACGGCACGGTCCGGATGCGCAGCACCTGCTGGCTGGTCACCGCGAACCGTCCGGCCGACTGAGCAGGCGCAGCGGGCAGCGGGAGCAGGCAGCAGGCAGCAGGCAGCAGGCAGCAGGCAGCAGGCAGCGAGAGCACTTCGACGGGGGACTCGAAGTTCGTGAGCGTCGGATGCAACCCTCACCGGGGCGTGCGTGTCTCAAGGAGTAGAGACACCATGTGCGGCCTTCAGGGCCGTCGACCCACTCACTTCACCAGGCCGTCGACACACATCCCACGGAGGTGTCGTGCCATGCCACTCTCCCTCCCCCTCCCCCGCAAGCTGGCCGCCGCCGGCATCGCGGCGGCAGTCGTCGCCGGCGGGGCGGCAGCCGCCGCACTGGCCGCGCAGCCGGCGAGCGCGGCGGTGCCCACGTGCTCCGCGAGCAACCTGTATCTCTCCCTGGGGCGCCAGGACCACGGCGCGGGTCAGCTGTACTGGCCCATACGGTTCACCAACACCGGCACCGGCTCCTGCGCGCTGCGCGGCTACCCCGGGGTCAGTGTCCTGAGCGTCGACCACCGGCAGATCGGTCCGGCCGCGACGCGCACCGGGCAGTCGTTCGCGACGGTGACGCTGCGCCCGGCGCAGACGGCCAGCGCCGTGATCCACACGACCAACGGTCCGATCGGCGGACCGTGCCGGCCCGCCGGCACGTATCTGCGGGTCTACCCGCCCGGCTCGCACCAGGCCTTCCTGGTCCCCGCCTCACTCCGCGTCTGCTCCAACGTCTTCACCATCTCCCCGACGTCGCACTGACCGTGACCTGGGGCCCGTGGTCCAAGCGGTGCTCGTGGTCCAATCGGGGCTCGTGGTCCGGGGACCACGGGCCGAGGACCACGGACCGCGGGACAATGGCCCCATGGCGCCCGAGACGACCCGCCCCGGGGACGACCCCGTGGACGACGGCGTGGACGACGCCGTCGACGAGGCCCTGCACACGGCCCCCGCGGCCCCGCTGCGCGGCCTGGTCGGCTGGTACTCGGGCTACCGTCAGCGCGGCGTCCCGCACGGCCGGCACCTCGGGCTGCCGTCGCCGTGGCTGACCCTGATCCTCACCCTCGACGAGCCGCTCAGCATCACCGCGCACCCCGACCCGCGGACACCCGGCGGTGACTACCCCACCCTGCTGGGCGGACTGCACCTGGCGCCCGCGCACATCGCCGTGCCCGGCCGCCAGTCCGGCGTCCAGGTGGCCCTCAGTCCCCTCGGGGCCCGCCTCCTGCTGGGCCTGCCGGCGGGCGAGCTGGCCGGTACGGACGTACCCGCCGCCGACGTCCTGGGCGCCGAGGTGGCCGACGTGCACGAACGGCTGCGTACGGCCGCCGACTGGCCGGCCCGCTTCGCCGTCGTCGACCACTGGCTGCTGCGCCGCCTGGCCCGGCACACGGACGCGGCGGCCGCGGTGGCGCCCGAGGTCGTCCAGGCGTGGCGGCGGCTGCTGGCGGACGGCGGCCGGGTACGGATCGACGCGCTGGCCGCCGAGGTCGGCTGGAGCGACCGGCATCTGCGCGCGCGTTTCCGCCAGGAGATCGGCCTGACGCCGAAGGCCGCGGCCCGCGTCGCCCGCTTCGACCGGGCCCGGCGCCGGCTCGCCGCCCGCCCGCACCGGCCCGATCTCGCGGGGCTGGCCGCCGACCTGGGCTTCGCGGACCAGTCGCACCTGGACCGCGAGTTCACCGCCCTGGCGTCCTGCGCCCCGAGCGTGTGGCTCGCGCGGGAGTTCCGAAACATCCAAGCCGGCTACGGCCCGCCCGGCGGACCCTGACGGTGTCGCCACCCGACCTTCACCGAAGGGACCCCGCCGCCATGAGCACGAATCCGCAGACCACGACCGCACCGTCCAGCACCGGCCCGCGCCCGCCCGCGCCGCAGGTCTGGCCGACGCTGCGCGCCCGGGACGCGCGCGCCCTCATCCGCTTCCTGGTGGATGCCTTCGGCTTCGAGGAGACCGTGGTCTACGACAGCGACGTGGACGCGGACCTGGTGCAGCACGCCGAGCTGGCCTGGCCGGAGGGCGGCGGCGTCATGCTGGGCTCGCTGCGCCCGGACGCGAAGCAGGACGCGTGGCGTTTCCAGCCGGGCTCCTTCGGCGCGTACGTCGTCACGGCCGAGCCCGACACGGTGTACGCGCGCGCCAAGGCGGCCGGCGCCGAGATCGTCTCCGAGCCGCACGTCACCGACTACGGCTCCCGCGACTTCGCCGCCCGCGACCCCGAGGGCAACCTGTGGAACTTCGGCACCTATCCCGGCGAGCCGCGCTGATGCGGACCTCCGCCACGGCCCGCAGCGCGTGCGGCCGTACCCGGCGTACCGGCCGCCGTCCGGGCGGGCCTGCCCTCGAGCCCGTTCCGTCCGGCACACTCCTCCCATGGACACAGCCGAGTTCGTCGACATCCTGCGCCGCGAGGGCGCCCTGCTCGCGGCTGCCGCCGAGGCGGCCGGGCCCGACGCGAAGGTGCCGCCCTGCCCCGACTGGCAGGTGCGGGACCTGCTGCGGCACACGGGAGCCGTGCACCGCTGGGCGGCCCGCTTCGTCGCCGAGGGCATCACCGAGCCGCGGCCCATCGACGCCGAACCGGAGCTGGACGGCGCGGAGTTGCTGCACTGGTACCGGGACAGCCACCGCCACCTCGTCGACACCCTGGCCGCGGCCCCGGCGGACGCGCCGGCCTGGACGTTCCTCCCCGCGCCGGGCCCCTCGCCGCTGGCCTTCTGGGCCCGCCGGCAGGCGCACGAGACGGCGATCCACCGCTACGACGCCGAGTGCGCCCGTGGCGGCACGCCCACTCCGATCGGCACCCGCTTCGCGGTGGACGGCATCGACGAGTTGCTGCGCGGCTTCCACGCCCGTCCGAAGAGCAGGGTGCGCACCGAGGAGCCGCGGGTCCTGCGCGTGCGCGCGACCGACACCGACGACGCGGTGTGGACGGTACGACTGTCGGCGGAGCCGCCCGTCACCGTGCGGGGTGAGTCCAGCGAGGCGGAGACCGAACTGGCCGGTCCGGCCGAGCAGTTGTACCTGGCGTTGTGGAACCGTGGCCCGGTGCCGTCCGTGACGGGTGACCGTGCGACGGCGCTCCTGTGGCAGGAGAAGTCGGCGATCGTCTGATCCCGGGACCGGCGGTCGCCGGGTCGCCCGGACCGCCGTTCCGCACCATCGCCCCGCGCGGCAGGGTCCGCGCCCGAAGCCGGCCGCCGGACGGCGGCTGCCGAGCCGTCGGCCGGTGAGCGTCAGCCGCCCGCCAGCAACCTCGTGAGTACCGCGCGCTGCACCGGCCGTACCTCGCCGTGCAGCGCGCGGCCCTTGTCGGTGAGGGCGACACGTACGCCCCGCCGGTCCTCCGGGCAGAGCGCCCGGTCCACCAGACCGTCCTTCTCCAGCCGCGCGACGAGCCGGGACAGTGCGCTCTGGCTGAGGTGGACGCGGTCGGCGATCTCCTGGACGCGCCAGGCGCAGGAGCCGTCCGCGGCCCTGCCCTCCGCGAGGACGTCGAGCACCTCGAAGTCGCTGGCGCACAGGCCGTGCCCGACGAGCGCCCGGTCCAGTGCGCACTGGGTGCGGGCGTGCAGCGCGAGGATCTCCCGCCACTGGTCCACGAGTGCCTGTTCGGCCTTCTTCGCCGCCATGGACCGCACCGTAGCAGAGAAGCAATTTCATTGCACCGTAATTAAATGCGCTTGCATTGAATGCATGCGCATGGAAGAGTCCCGGCCATGACCTCTCCGCTCATCCCCTCGGCGTCCCCGTCCCCGACGGTGCGCTGGACCCCCCGGTTGTGGGGCACCCTGCTGGTGCTCTGCGCCGCGATGTTCCTCGACGCGCTCGACGTGTCGATGGTCGGCGTCGCCCTGCCGTCCATCGGCGCCGACCTGCACCTGTCCACCTCGACCCTGCAATGGATCGTCAGCGGATACATCCTCGGCTACGGCGGTCTGCTCCTGCTCGGCGGACGCACCGCCGACCTGCTGGGCCGGCGCCAGGTGTTCCTCGTCGCGCTCGGCGTGTTCGCGCTCGCCTCACTGCTGGGCGGTCTGGTCGACTCCGGTCCGCTGCTGATCGCCAGCCGTTTCATCAAGGGCCTGAGCGCCGCCTTCACCGCACCGGCCGGCCTGTCGATCATCACGACGACGTTCCCCGAGGGGCCGCTGCGCAACCGCGCCCTGTCCATCTACACCACCTGCGCGGCCACCGGCTTCTCCATGGGCCTGGTGCTGTCCGGGCTGCTCACCGAGGCGAGCTGGCGCCTGACCATGCTGCTGCCCGCGCCCATCGCCCTGATCGCGCTGGTGGCCGGCCTGAAGCTGCTGCCGCGCAGCGCCCGCGAGGAGAACCACCACGGCTACGACATCCCCGGCGCCGTCCTCGGCACCGCCTCGATGCTGCTGCTGGTCTTCACCGTCGTCCAGGCTCCCGAGGCCGGCTGGGCGTCGGCCCGCACCCTGCTGTCGTTCCTCGCCGTGGCCGTGCTGCTGACCGCGTTCGTCCTGGTCGAGCGGCGCTCGGCGGGGCCTCTGGTGCGGCTCGGGGTGCTGCGCTCCGGCAACCAGGTGCGCGCCCAGCTCGGCGCGGTGGCCTTCTTCGGCTCCTACGTCGGCTTCCAGTTCCTGACCACGCTGTACATGCAGTCCCTGCTGGGCTGGTCCGCGCTGCACACCGCGCTGGCCTTCCTGCCGGCCGGTGCGCTGGTGGCGGTCTCCTCCACCAAGGTCGGCTCGATCGTCGACCGGTTCGGCACCCGGCGGCTGATCCCGGTGGGCTTCGCGCTGATGGTCGCCGGCTACGCCCTGTTCCTGAACGTGGACCTGGACCCGGTGTACGCGGCGGCGATCCTGCCGTCGATGCTGCTGATCGGTGCCGCGTGCGCGCTGGTCTTCCCCTCGCTCAACATCCAGGCCACCAACGGGGTCGAGGATCACGAGCAGGGCATGGTCTCCGGGCTGCTGAACACCTCGGTGCAGGTGGGCGGCGCGATCTTCCTCGCCGTGGTGACGGCCGTGGTCACCGCGAACGCCCCGGCGCACGCCACGCCCCAGGGCGTCCTGGACAGCTACCGGCCGGGGTTCGTGGTGGCCACCGCCATCGCCCTCGCCGGACTCCTCATCAGCCTGACCGGCCTGCGCGAACGCCGCCCGCAGCAGTCGGTCGTGGTCGCACGGTCCACCGTGACGGAGGCGATGACGGACCGCGTCCCGGTCCGTGACTAGGGGGACCGCCTCCTCCGGGTGCCCGGCGGGTTGCTTGCCCGCCGGGCACCCGGCTGTTTGACTCGCCGTATGGAGCACTACGGGGGACGGCGCACCAAGGCCGAGCAGGACGCGGCGACGGTGGAGATCGGGTACGCGCTGTGCAGTGCGGCGTTCGCGGCGGCCGTCGTGTTCGGGGCGGTCGCCGGCCCGGCGCTGCTGTTCGACCTGCCGCGGACGGCCGAGCTGCTGCTGGTGAGGGCCGGCGAGATCGTCGCGCCGGTGCTGTTCTTCGCGCGCGTCGTCAGCGTGCTGCTGCGGTTCCGGCAGCCGGGCGGACTCCGGGAGCCCGGCGGACTCTCGCAGCCGGGGTCTCAGCCCAGCCAGCCCGGCCGGACCAGCCCCGACTCGTAGGCCTGCACGACGAGTTGGGCCCGGTCACGGGCGCCCAGCTTCACCATCGTGCGGCTGACGTGGGTCTTCGCCGTGAGCGGGCTGACCACCAGGCGCCGGGCGATCTCCTCGTTGGACAGGCCGAGGCCGACCAGGGCGAGCACTTCCCGCTCCCGCTCGGTGAGCCGGGTCAGCGTCCCGGCGGCAGCGGGCTCCTTGGACCGGGCGGCGAACTCGGCGATCAGCCGCCGCGTCACCCCCGGTGACAGCAGCGCGTCGCCGGCCACCACCGCCCGTACCGCGCGCAGGAGTTCCTCCGGCTCGGTGTCCTTGAGCAGGAAACCGGAGGCGCCCGCGCGCAGCGCCTCGAAGACGTACTCGTCGAGTTCGAAGGTGGTCAGCATGACCACCCTCACCTCCGCCAGCCGCTCGTCGTCCGTGATGCGGCGGGTGGCGGCCAGACCGTCCAGCAGCGGCATGCGGATGTCCATCAGCACGACGTCCGGCCGCAGTTCGGCGACCGCGCGCACCGCCTGTTCCCCGTCCCCGGCCTCCCCGGCCACCTCGATGTCCGGCTGGGCGTCGAGCAGCGCCCGGAACCCCGCGCGGACCAGCGACTGGTCGTCGGCGAGCAGTACGCGGATCACCGGTCCTCCTTGACCTGCAGGGGCAGTTCGGCCAGCACCCGCCAGCCGCCGTCGGGGCGCGGCCCCGCCTCGATCGTGCCACCCAGCGCGGCCGCCCGCTCCCGCATTCCGGCCAGCCCGTTGCCGCCGCCGCCCGCGTCGGCGCCGGACGCCGGTCCGTCGTCGTCGATCCGCAGCCGCAGCACACCCCCGCCGTGCTCCAGCCGCACGCGCGCGTGCCGCGACCGCGAGTGCCGTACGACGTTGGTGAGGGCCTCCTGGACGATTCGGAACGCGGCGAGACCGGTGCCCGGGGCGAGCGGCGGGGCCGTGCCGTCCACGGTCACGGTGAGGCCGGCGCTCGCGGCCTGCTCCACCAGTTCCGGCAGCCGGTCCAGGCCCGGGGCGGGCGCCCGCGGTGCGGCGCCGGGTGCGCGCAGGGTGTCGAGGACCTGGCGCACCTCGCCGAGCGCCTCCTTGCTCTGGGCCTTGATGGTGGTGAGGGCCTGGCGGGCCTGCTCGGGGTCGGAGTCCAGCAGGGCGAGGCCGACCCCGGCCTGCACATTGATCACGGAGATGCTGTGGGCGAGGACGTCGTGCAGTTCGCGGGCGATGCGCAGCCGCTCCTCGTCGGCGCGCCGCTTTTCCGCCTGCGCCCGCTCGGCGCGCTCACGTGCCCACTGCTCGCGCCGGGCCCGGGCCAGTTCGGCGACGGCGGCGATCGCCACCACCCAGGCGGCGACGACCAGTTCCTGCCCCCAGGGAGCCGCCGCGTCCCCCGCGGGCGGCAGCCGGTGGTAGAGCCAGTGGGCGATCACCACATGTCCGGCCCACAGCATCCCGACGGCCGACCAGGCGGCCCACCGGTGCCCGGCCAGGATCGCGTGGAAGCAGGCCACGGCGACGGTGAGGAACACCGGGCCGTACGGGTAACCGGCGCCCAGGTAGACCAGGGTGGCGGCGGACGTGCCGAAGACGACCGCCACCGGATACCGCTTGCGCCACAGCAGCAGCCCGCCGGCGACGACGAGCAGCACCCGGGCGAACGTGTCGAGCGGGGCCCGTGCGCCCTGCTGCTGGTGCGCGGCGAAGTGCGAGCCGGCCAGCACCACGGCGGTGACGATCAGGGTGGACGGCCACGGCCAGTGGACGCGGTGGTCGTCCTCCCGGCGGCCCGCCCACGGCGGACCGTGCCGCCACCACTGCGGCGGGCCGCCGCGCACGCGCTCTCGCTCCATGCCGTCACGCTAGACGCCCCGCCGGGCCGCGGGCGTCAGCCGGGCGAGGTGATCACACGTACTCCCCGGGAAGTACGCCGCCGGACGGCGGGCCAGGTGCTGTGCGGCCATCCTGGTAGCGGGGACGGCGACGCGGTGAGGCGGGTGCCCATGACGATCGACGTGACGGTGCGGCGCACGATCCCGGTGCCGGTCGAGCAGGTGGCCGCCTACGCCATGGACTGGCGCAACGACAGCCGGTGGACCCAGGGCATCCGCCGGGCCGAGCTGACCCGGCCGGCCGGGACGGGCGGCTTCGGCGCGGGCGCCGAGGTGACGCGCACGGCGTACTTCCTCGGGCGGCGCATCGACTATGTGCTGCGCGTGGCCGCCCACGAGCCGCCGCGGACGCTGGACATGGTGTCCGTGGCCGGCCCCATGCCGATGCATGTCACCTACTCCTTCACCCCCGATGCGCGTGGCACGCTGGCCGCCATCCGGGTCCGCGGTGGCCCGGGCGGCCTGTTCCGGCTCGCGGCCCCCCTGCTGGCCCGGCAGGTCCGCTCCTCCCTCGCCAAGGATCTGCGCGACCTGGAACGCCGGCTGACCGAAGCGGAGGGACGGGCCTGATGGCATACGACGAAAGCCTGGCCGGGCGGGTGCGGGCGCTGCTCGCCGGTGAGCCTGGGCTCTCCGAAAGACGCATGTTCGGCGGGCTCGCCTTCCTCCTGGGCGGCAACATGGCGGTCGCGGTGACCGGCGGCGACCTGCTGGTGCGGGTCGGACCGGACGCCACCGACGCAGCCCTGGCCCGGCCGGGGGCGCGGCTCTTCGCCATGTCCGGCCGGCCGATGCGGGGCTGGGTGGTGGTGGCCGGCCCGTCCGTGACCGGGGACGACGCGCTCGCCGCCTGGGTCGCCGAGGGGCGCGCCTTCGCGGCGGGGCTGCCCCCCAAGTGAGGGGGGCGGCGGCCGGGCCCCCTACCGCGCGGCCATCGCCTCCCGCATCGCCCGGGCCGTCGCGGTCGGGTCGTAGGCGTCGGGCACGCCCGGGACGAGGATGATGTCGCCCTCGATGTGGCGGGAGCGCAGCGGGGCGATCTCCTGGTAGGCGGGCGAGTCCCACCAGGCGCGGGCCTCGGCCATGCCGGGGAATCCGATCACCACCACGTGCCCCGGCCAGTCGCCCTCCTTCACCTCGTGCTGCGCCGCGTGCACCAGGAAGCGTCCGCCGTGCGGCGCGAACGTGGCGCCGATGCGCTCGATGTACTCGGCGATCTCCGGGTGCGGCGCGGCCTCCTGCAGGTGGGCTATGGCGTAGGCGGTCATGGAGTCCTCCGGTCTCGTCGGCCTGGTGGCACCGATCATGGCAGGGGGCCGCGGGGAGGTCGATGACCTCTCAGGTAAGCGGCAGGCCGACGCCTTCCCCCAGCCGGAGCACCGCGTGCCGGAAGAACTCCGCCCGGTCCTCCACCACCCGGTTGAACTGGCCGAACAGCTCGAAGTTCACCAGTCCGAACAGCTGCGCCCAGGCCGCCACCAGGACGCTCACCGTCTCCGGTGGAAGGTCGGGCGCGAGGTCGGCGGCCATGCGGGCGGCCTCGTCGCGCAGCGCGGCCGGCAGGGGCGGTTCGGTCAGGACGCCCGCGCGGTGGGCGTCGCGGACGATCGCGAAGAACAGGAGGCCGACGCGAGCGGCGGGCGGCACGGTCGTCATGGGCGCGCTGTAGCCGGGCACGGGCGAGCCGTAGATCAGGGCGTACTCGTGGGGGTGGGCCAGCGCCCAGTCGCGTACGGCCTCGCAGACCGCCGTCCAGCGCCGGGCGGGCGGGGCGTCGGAGACCGCCGCGGCGGCGGACTCGGCGGCCTCGCCGAGGGAGTCGTAGGCGTCGATGATGAGCGCGGTCAGCAGGTCGTCGCGGCTGGGGAAGTAGCGGTAGAGGGCGGAGGAGACCATGCCGAGGGCGCGGGCGACCGCGCGCAGCGAGAGCTTGGCGGCCCCCTCCTCGGCCAGCTGTCTGCGCGCCTCGTCCTTGATGGCGGCGGTGATCTCGATCCTGGCCCGGGCCCGGGCGCCGCGTGCGATGTCCCTGCTCATGGCAGCCAGTCTGCCACGCGCGGAGAGCGGCGCACACAATTGTGAGCACCGCTCTTGCTTTGTATCGCCGATCGCGCAAGACTGAGGTCAGAGCGAGAGCACCGCTCACGGTTTGGTCTCAGGAGGCTGCCATGTCCGCACACGTCCGCAAGCCCGGCTGGTTCACCGTCAACGTCCTCAACCGTGCGGTCGCCTGGCTGACCGGCCGCGGCGTCAGCGTGTGGGGCTCCCGGGTGCTCGCCGTCCGGGGCCGCAAGAGCGGCCAGTGGCGCACCACCCCGGTCAATCTGCTCACGGTGGACGGCGCGCACTTCCTCGTCGCCCCGCGCGGGCACGTGCAGTGGACGCACAACATGCGCGCGGCCGGCGGTGGTGAGCTGCGGCTCGGCAAGCGGGTGGAGCGGTTCACGGCGACGGAGGTCTCCGACGACGACAAGGCGCCGATCCTGCGGGCGTACCTCAAGCGCTGGAAGGCCGAGGTCGGCGTCTTCTTCAACGGGGTGGGCCCGGACTCCCCCGAGTCCGAGCTGCGCCGGATCGCCCCCGACCACCCCGTCTTCCGCGTCACGGTCACCGGCTGAGCCACGCCACGGACCGGCGGCCGCGCCTGCCACGGGCGGCGGGCGGCAGACGGCAGGCGGCAGGCGGCAGGCGGCAGGCGGCAGGCGGCAGGCGGCAGGCGGCAGGCGGCAGGCGGCAGGCGGCAGGCGGCAGGCGGCAGGCGGCAGGCGGTACAGCGTCGCGGCGGCCGCCCGCCCTCCGGCCACCCCGGCCGCGTCAGCCCGGGCCGGGCGCCGCCGCCCGGCGCACCGTCAGGAGCCGGTCTAGTCCGCGGCTGCCCGGCGGCGGTCCAGGGCGCTCAGCGCCCGCTGGGCGATCGGGCGGGTGCGGACGATGTCGGCCAGATTCGTGGAGCCGCGGGTGATGTCCGTGAACGCCCGCCAGGCCGGGCGCAGACCGGTCAGGGCGGCGTGGAAGAGGCCGGGGCGCCGCTCGAAGGCGGACAGCAGCCGCTTGCCGACGGCCATCTCGACGCCGAGCCCCGCCTTGACGGCGAACGCGTAGTTCAGGGCCTGGCGCCGGGTGTCCACCGCGTCGTTCGCCTCGGCGATCCGCACCGCCCACTCCCCCGCGAGCCGGCCCGAGCGCAGGGCGAAGGAGATGCCCTCACGGGTCCACGGCTCCAGCAGTCCGGCGGCGTCACCGCACACCAGCACGCGCCCGCGCGAGAGCGGCGAGTCGTCGGCGCGGCACCGGGTCAGATGGCCGGAGGAGATCCGCGGCTCGAAACCGGCGAGGCCGAGCCGGCCGATGAAGTCCTCGAGGTAGCGCTTGGTCGCGGCACCCTCCCCGCGCGCCGAGATCACCCCGACCGTCAGCGTGTCCCCCTTCGGGAACACCCAGCCGTAACTGCCGGGCAGCGGGCCCCAGTCGATCAGCACCCGCCCCTTCCAGTCCTCGGCGACGGTGTCCGGCACCGGGATCTCCGCCTCCAGACCGAGGTCGACCTGGTCGACCTTGACGCCCACGTGCGCCCCTATCCGGCTGGCACTGCCGTCGGCGCCGACGACCGCGCGGGCCAGCAGCGTCTCGCCGCCCTGGAGGACGACGGCGACCGTGCGCCGGTCCGGGACGGCCGCGCCGTGCTGCTCGACCCGCTGCACGGTGGCTCCGGTGCGCAGCTCGGCGCCCGCCTTCTGCGCGTGCTCGACGAGCTGCTGGTCGAACTCGGGCCGGTTGATCAGCCCGAACAGCATCTGCCGCGAGCGCCGGGTACGGGTGAAGCGACCGTCCAGGGAGAACGTCACCGCGTGCACGCGGTCCTTCAGCGGCAGTTCGAAGCCGGGCGGCAGCGCGTCACGCGAGGGGCCGATGATGCCGCCGCCGCACGTCTTGTACCGCGGCAGCTCCGCCTTCTCCAGCAGGAGCACGCGCCGCCCCGCGACCGCGGCCGCGTAGGCGGCCGAGGCCCCCGCGGGTCCCGCGCCCACCACGACGACGTCCCACACCTGCCGCTCGTCGTCCGCCGAAGAGTTCTCGCTGCTCACGATGGTCTACCGCTCCCGATCACGCCGCTGCCGCTGCTGCCACAGGCATCCTACGGCGGAGATCGTCACGGCCCGCTGTGGGAGGATCGGCAGCACTCACCCGTACAACGTCGCACCCACGAGGAGCGTGCCCATGTCGTCGCATCCGGTCGCCGGGACCGTCGCCGCGCTGATGCCCCGGGCCAAGGCGGAACTCGCCGAGCTGGTGGCCTTCAAGTCGGTGGCGGACTTCGCGCAGTTCCCGAAGAGCGAGAGCGAGCAGGCCGCCCGCTGGGTCGCCGACGCGCTCACCGCCGAGGGCTTCACGGACGTGGCGCTGCTGGACACCCCGGACGGCACGCAGTCGGTGTACGGCTACCTGCCCGGCCCCGAGGGCGCGAAGACCGTGCTGCTGTACGCGCACTACGACGTGCAGCCCCCGCTGGACGAGTCCCGCTGGCTGACCCCGCCCTTCGAGCTGACCGAGCGCGACGGCCGCTGGTACGGCCGCGGCACCGCCGACTGCAAGGGCGGCGTCATCATGCATCTGCTGGCGCTGCGCGCGCTGAAGGCGAACGGCGGCATACCCGTCCACGTCAAGGTCATCGCCGAAGGCTCGGAGGAGCAGGGCACGGGGGGCCTGGAGCGCTACGCCGAGCAGCACCCGGAGCTGCTGCGGGCGGACACCGTCGTCATCGGCGACGCCGGCAACTTCCGTGCCGGTCTGCCGACGGTCACCACCTCGCTGCGCGGCATGATCCTGCTCCGCGTCCAGGTCGACACCCTGGCGGGCAATCTGCACTCCGGCCAGTTCGGCGGCGCCGCCCCGGACGCGCTGGCCGCGCTGATCCGGGTGCTGGACTCGCTGCGCGCCGAGGACGGCTCCACCACGGTCGACGGGCTGAGCGGCGACGCCGTGTGGGAGGGCCTGACGTACGACGAGGAGCAGTTCCGCAAGGACGCCAGGGTGCTCGACGGCGTCGAGCTGATCGGCTCCGGCGCGGTCGCCGACCGCATCTGGGCCCGCCCCGCCGTCACCGTGCTCGGCATCGACTGCCCGCCGGTGGTCGGCGCCACGCCGTCCGTGCAGGCGAGCGCCCGCGCCCTGATCAACCTGAGGGTGCCGCCGGGCGTGGACGTCACCGAGGCCACCAAGCTGCTCCAGGCCCACGTCGAGGCGCACACCCCGTGGGGCGCCCGGGTCGCCGTCGAGCAGGTCGGCCAAGGCCAGCCCTTCCGCGCCGACGCCGCCAGCCCCGCCTACCAGGCGATGGCCGACGCGATGGCCGTCGCCTACCCGGGCCAGGAGATGAGCTACGCCGGGCAGGGCGGCTCCATCCCGCTGTGCAACACCCTCGCCGCGCTCTACCCGCAGGCGGAGATCCTGCTGATCGGGCTGAGCGAGCCCGAGGCGCAGATCCACGCCGTGAACGAGAGCGTCTCGCCCGAGGAGCTGGAGCGGCTGTCCGTCGCCGAAGCGCTGTTCCTGCGCAACTACGCGGCCGGCTGACCGGCTCTGCTCACAGCGAAGGGCCCCGCGCGAGCCGCACGGGGCCCTTACGTTCGCCCCATGGACGTCGTCGAACTGCTCCCCCGCCTCCATCTGCTGCGCTTCCCCGTCGGCCAGGCCTACCTGTGGCGGGACGGCGACGACGACCTGACGCTGATCGACGCGGGCCCGGTGGGCTCCGGCGGCGCCCTGGCGGAGGCGATCACGTCGCTGGGGCTCGCCCCCGGTGCCGTACGACGGATCGTGCTGACGCACTTCCACGAGGATCACGCCGGTGGCGCGGGCGAGTGGGGTGAGGTGCCGGTGCTGGCGCACCGGCTGGACGCGCCGTACGTCCGCCAGGAGCGGCCGGGGCCGCCACCGGTGCTCCAGGACTGGGAGCGGCCGCTGCACGCCGAAGTCACGCGGGGTCTTCCCCCGTTGAGCGAGGCGACGCCGCCGCCGGTGGCCCACGCGGTGTCCGATGGCGACGTCCTCGACTTCGGTGGGGGCGCCCGCGTGGTGCACGTCCCCGGACACACGGACGGCAGCATCGCGCTGCATCTGCCCGCGCACGGGGTGCTGTTCACCGGGGACACGATCGCCGCGTCCCCGGTGGACGGCACCGTGATGCCCGGAGTGTTCAACCTCGACCGGGAGCGGGCCCTGGCATCGCTGCGGCAGCTGGCCGGCCTGGAGACGGAGGTGGCCTGCTTCGGCCACGGGGACGCGGTGACCGCGGGGGCGGGTGCGGTGCTGCGGGAGGTGGCGGACAGACCCGCCTGATCCCGGCCGGCTCACCCCACGGGGCGGCCCGCTTCCAGATACAGCGCGGCGCCGCGTTCGCGGGCACGCAGGGCCCAGCGCAGCCGCTCGTAGCGCACCGGCGGGAGCAGCCCGGCCGCCTCGTCCTCGGTGACGAAGCGCCAGCCGCGCAGTTCGGGTCCGGGCAGCAGTACCTGGCGGGCCGACGCGGAGTCGAGGCGGCCGCCGTCGAAGAGCAGGCGCAGACCGCCGTAACCGGGGGGCGCGGGCCGTTCCCAGTCCACGACCAGGAGCCGGGGCACCTCGTCCAGCCGTATCCCGGTCTCCTCCGCGACCTCGCGCATGCCCGCGCGGGCCGGTGCCTCGCCGGGCTCGACGACACCGCCGGGGAACTCCCAGCCGGGCTTGTAGGTGGGATCGACGAGCAGCACCCGGTCCTGTTCGTCGAAGAGGAGCACACCGGCGGCCAGCGTCTCGCCGGTGGGTTCGGGTGTCTGCACGATGTCGCAGACGGACGCGGCGCCGCTGCCGACCGCTTCCGCGATCCGCACGGCGGTCTCGTACGGCGTGAGGGCGCCGGTGTCGATGAGGTGCGCGTCGGCGGTGAGCCAGGAGCCGAGGGCCGTGCGGTAGGGCTCGATGTGGTCGTACGCCCACTGCCGGACGCGTATCTCGCCGTCCGGGAGGTCCGGCGGGACCGGACGCCCGGCTATCCGCTCACGCAGGATCGTTTCAGCCGGGGCGAGGAGAAGGTGCCGGACCTCGATCCGGCGGGCGGCGAGGCCGCCGAAGATCTCGTCGCGGTACTCCTGGCGCAGCAGGGTCATGGGGACCACGAGGGTGCCGCCCAGCTCGGCGAGCAGTGCGGCGGCGGTGTCGATGACGAGGCGGCGCCAGATGGGCAGGTCCTGGAAGTCGCCGACGTCGGCGAGGCGTTTGGGCGGCAGCAGGTGCTGGAGTGCTCCGCCGATGAGCTCGGGGTCGAAGAGCGTGCTGTTCGGGATCACGTCGATCAGTTCGCGCGCGGTCGTGGACTTCCCCGCTCCGAACGCACCGTTGATCCAGACGACGGTCACGGTTCCCCCTCTTCTGTTGGCCCCCTGTGGCTTGCCCGCTCCACCCTGCCACGGAAACCAGCGCCAGTTGAGGGCGCACGGCACGGCGGTGCCGCCCTCCCGCAGACACCCGCCGGAGGGGGGCCCCCCCCCCGCCGGGGGGCACCGCCACAGGCGGATACGC
>NZ_JBEZWX010000023.1:0-120890 GCF_040637635.1 Streptomyces sp. NPDC028635
GGGGCGGCCCGTTCTCACCCCCGACCCGCCCCCGCGACCCCAATAATATTCTCCCCCGCCGCGCGGGGGGGGGGGGGGGCGCCCGCCCCCGCCCCCCCCCACCACCGGGGATTGGCTGCCGCACCGATGAGCACCGTCAGTGTTGTCATCCCCTGCTACAAATACGGCCATTTCCTCGCCGACTGCGTCAGCAGCGTCCTGGACGAGCAGGACGGCGTGGACGTCCGGGTCCTCGTCATCGACGACGCCTCGCCCGACGACTCCGCCGAGGTCGCGCGAAAACTGGCCGCCTCCGACCCGCGCATCGAGGTCCACGTCCACGAGACCAACAAGGGCCACATCGCCACCTACAACGAGGGACTGCTGGAGTGGGCCGACGGCGACTACGTCGCCCTGCTGTCCGCCGACGACCGGCTCGTCCCGGGCGCACTCGTCCGCGCCGCCGCCCTCCTCGACACCCACCCCGAGGCCGGGTTCGCCTACGGGCGCCCCCTGCGCTTCCAGCACGGCGGCCCGCTCCCGCCGGCCCGCACCCGCTCCACCGGCTCCGTCGTCTACCCCGGCCAGTGGTGGCTGGAGCGCCGCTTCAGGGAAGGCACCGGCTGCATCACCTCACCGGAGGTCGTCGTCCGCACCAGCCTCCAGCGCACGGTCGGCGGCTACGACCCCGCCCTCCCGCACGCCGGTGACATCGAGATGTGGATGCGGCTCGCCGCCCACGCCGACGTCGGCTACATACGCGGCGCCGACCAGGCCTTCTACCGCGTCCACGGCGACAACATGTCCACCACCGACTTCGGCGGCCAGCTCGACGACCTGCGCCAGCGTCTCGTCGCCTTCGACTCGGTGCTCGACAAGTGCGGCGACCGGCTGCCCCACCGCGACCGTCTCGCCGAGCAGGTCCACACCCGGCTCGCCCGCTACGCCCTGCGCCGCGCCTACCGGGCCTACGACCGGGGCCGTACCGACGTCGTCCCGGTCGAGGCGTGCGTGGCGTTCGCCGAGGAGTGCCTGCCGGGCTACCGGGCGCTGCCCGAGTACCGGGCGCTGCGGCTGCGGCGGCGGATCGGGCCGGCGGCGATGCCGTACCTCCAGCCGCTGGTGTGGTCGGCCGTGGCCGACCGCGGCCGGGAATGGCTGTGGTGGGAGTCCTGGAAGCGCCGCGGCATCTGATGCGACCGAACTCAGGGAGCCACGGGAAGCGGCCCGGCGTGCCGGCCCGGCCTGACCTCGCGGCGGCTCATCAGGTACCGGTCGAGCCACAGCGCGCCCACCACACCACCGGCCAGGCCCAGCAGCGCGGCCCCGGCCAGGCCCCGGCTCGGCGTGCCCCGCACCTCGGCCGCGCTGGGCGACACCAGCACCGAAGCGGTGATCCGCGACCCGTCGGGGACCCCCTGCGACGTCTGCAACGCCTCGACGTGCCGGGTGTAGACGTCGACGACCCGGCGTACGGCGCGCACGGCGGTGCCGGAGTCCGACGCCTGCGCCTGCACTTGGAGCGAGGGGATCAGATAGCGGGGCGTCGCGCTGGTGCCGCTGTTGCGCGGCACCAGGTGATAGGTCCCCTCGACCCCGGCCGCCCGCAGCTCCCGGTCGCCCGCCGGGGACTGGAGCTGCTGGATCACCGAGTAGGAGACCAGGGCGAGCGGCGGCTGCAGATTGGTGAGCTGGTTCGGCTGGTTGCGCGTCACCGGAGGCTTGAGGACGACCACCGCGGAGCCGGCGTACTGCGGCGCGGGACGCACCACCTGCCAGGCACCGGCGGCCGTCAGCAGCAGCGCGGCCACCACGACGTACCAGCGCCGCAGCAGCGCGTCGGCGACGTTCCCGGGCGACATAGGAGATCCTTCCGTCACCCCCGATACTGGCAGGACGCGCGGCGTGATGCCACCGATTGGGGGGACGGTACGTGAGCCTTGGTGAGATATGGGCCATCCTGCGCAGACGCTGGTACTTCATGGTGCCCTTCACCCTGCTCAGTCTGCTCGGCGGCGGCTATCTCTACCTGACGGTGCCCGTCTCCTACCAGTCGCAGAGTTCGGTGGCGTTGCTGGATTCCTCGGCGGTGGCACGGCTGGCCCCGACCTTCGGCAACCCCATCTCGAACGCGGGCGGTTCGCTGATCGTCACGGCCGACGTGCTGATCCGCACCCTGGAATCCAGCGACGCGGCGAGGGAACTGCGCGGCCGGGGCGTCACCGACCCGTACACGGCGGGCTTCGCGCCGCAGAGCGAGAGCCCGCTGCTCTCCCTCAGCGTCACCGGCACCGACCGGGCGAAGGTGCTGCAGGAGACCAACACCCTGACCGCGTTCGCCGGTGAGCAGCTCGTCGCCCTGCAGGAAGCCGCCAAGGTCCCGCCCGCCTACCTCGTGCAGACGGCGCCCGTCGTCCTGCCCCAGACACCCGTCGCGAAGTCGAAGAGCCGCTACCAGGACGTGGCGGCCGTCGTCATCCTGGGGGTCGTCAGCGCGTTCCTGCTGTCGATCCTGATGGAGGGTGTCGCGGTGGTCCGCCGCCGGCGGCGCACCGAGTCAGGGCCGAACGAGACCCGCGCCGCGAAACGCGCCGGCAGGCCGGCCCGGCGCGTCGACGCCACGGCGATCCTCACCGTCTATCTGGCCCTGGCCCTGTTCATCCCGTCGAACCTCGCCCTGCCCGCGCTCGGCGGCGTCGGCACCCCGGCCAACGTCTTCGCCCTGCTCGGCCTGTTGTGGTACCTCGCGACCTGGCTCGGCGGCCGCATCCTGCCCGCCCCGGGCACCCGGCTCGCCCGGGTCGCGATGTGCGTGCTCGGTGTCGCCGTTCTCCTCGCGTACATCGCGGACGCGATGCGGGAGAGTTCGCACCAGGAGGTCCTCGGCGCCGACCGCGGGCTGATCGGCTATCTGGTGTGGGTGTCCCTGGTCGTCCTGACGTCGGCGGCCGTCCAGGAGCGGGGCCGGCTGGACGTGCTGCTGCGCCGCGTGGTGGTGCTCGCGTCCGTCGTCGCCGCGATCGGCTTCTACGACTTCTTCGCCGCCACCAACATCGCCGACTCGCTGCACATCCCCGGCCTGCAGACCAGCGTGGCCCAGGTGTCCGTCATGGACCGCGGCGCCTTCACCCGGCCCCGCTCCACCACGGCCCAGCCCCTGGAGTTCGCCGGCGTACTGGCCATCCTGCTGCCCTTCGCGATCCAGCAGGCCTTCGATCCGGTACGCCGTCATCTGCGGGCCTGGCGCCGCTGGGCGCCGGTCGTGCTGCTGGCGGGCGCGCTGCCGCTGTCGGTGTCGCGGACCTCGATCATCGGCCTGCTGCTGGTGGCCGTGGTGATGGTGGTGCGCTGGAAGCCGGCCCGGCGCTGGGCCGCGATCGGCGTGATGACGGCGTCCGTGGCCGTCTTCAAGGTCCTCGTGCCCGGGCTGATCGGCACGATCACGGGCCTGTTCGCGTCGTTCCTGTCCAACTCCGACAGCAGCACCCAGGCCCGCACGGTCAAATACAGCGCGATCGTGCCGTATCTGAAGGAACACCCGCTGTTCGGGCGGGGCTTCGGCACCTTCACCCCGGACCTGTACTTCTTCACCGACAACCAGTACATGCTGGGCCTCGCCGAGATGGGTGTCGTAGGACTCCTCGCGCTGCTCACCCTGTTCGTCACCGGCATCCACCAGGGCGGCGCCATCCGCCGTCTCGCCCGCACCGAGGCCGACCGCGAACTGGGACAGGCGTTCTTCGCCTCCTGCCTGGTCGCGATGGTCATCAGCGCCACCTTCGACTCGCTGAGCTTCCCGATGTTCGCCGGCATGTTCTTCCTGCTGCTGGGCGCGGGCGGCAGCTACCTGGGGTTCATCCGGCGCGAGGCCGCGGCCGCCGCCGTCGTGCGCCGCAGCACACCCACCGAAGCCCGGCTTCCCGACCTCGTGGAGTCCCGATGAGCCGCGTCGCCGTCATCGTCGTCACCTACAACAGCGCGGCGGTGCTCCCCGGGTTCCTCGCCGCGCTCCCGGACGGCATGACCGGCCTGGACTGGCGGCTGGTCGTCGCCGACAACGACTCCGCCGACGACACCGTCGACGTCCTGAAGACGCTGGCCCCGGACGCCACCGTCGTGCAGACCGGCCGCAACGCCGGGTACGCCGCCGGTGTCAACGCGGCGCTGGCCGCCGCCGGCGACCCCGGTGCCGTACTGATCTGCAACCCGGACATCCGCATGCGGCGCGGCTGCGCCAGACGGCTCGTCGACAGCCTCGGTGACGGCGTCGGCATCGCCGTGCCCCTGCTCTACGAGGAGGGCGGGGACACCCCGCACCACTCGCTGCGCCGGGAGTCGAGCGTGCTGCGGGCCCTCGGCGAGGCCGTCATCGGCAACCGCCGGGCCGGGCGTTTCCCGGCGCTGAGCGAACTCGTCACCGACCCGGGCGCCTACCGGCGGCCCACCCGCGCTGACTGGGCGACGGGCGCGCTCATGGCGATCTCCGCCGCCTGCCTCGCCGCGTGCGGCCCGTGGGACGAGTCCTTCTTCCTCTACTCGGAGGAGACCGAGTACTGCCTGCGGGCACGCGACCTCGGACACGCCACACAGCTGGAACCGACGGCCGAGGCCGTCCACCTCGGCGGGGACTCGCAGGTCTCGCCCTGGCTGTGGAGTCTGCTCACGCTCAACCGGGTACGGCTGTACCGGCGCCGCCACGGGCCGCTGGCGACCGCCTGCTTCCGCGCGGCCGTCCTGCTGCGGGAGACCTCACGCGCCCTCCTCGGCCGCGCCGCCAGCCGGGCCGCGGCCGGCGCGCTGCTCACCCCGGGCGCCCTGCGGGCCACCCCCGGCCCTCAGGCGGACCAGGTCGTGTAGAAACTCCCCGGATTCACCAGGTACCGCACGGTGGCGTGCGGTACATGGCGCACCCGGTGGCCGCGGCTGTAGCGGCGGATCAGCTCCCAGTCCTCGCGCGGCATCACCTCGGGGGTGCGCCGCAGCCGGCTGAAGTGCAGGGCCCGGGTGCGCCGCGCGACGAACGCGTTGGTGTCCAGGAACGACTCCCGGGCGGCCCGGCGCCGGTCGAACGGTACCGACAGCACGTCCCGTTCGGTGCCGTCCGGCAGCACGCGGCGCAGCGCCGTGTAGACGCCGTCGGGCCCGTCCGGGGCCTCCAGCACCGCCAGCGCCCGCTCCAGGTGGTCCGGCTCCCACAGGTTGTCGTCGTCCAGGAACGCCACGTACCGCGAGCGGGTGAGGCGGATGCCCACGTTGCGCACGACGCCGGCCACACCGGTGTTGCGGGCCAGCGACACCGCGAACAGCCGGGGATCGTCGGGCAGTTCGGGCAGCCCGGCGCCGTCGTCGACCACGATCACGACCTGGTCGCGCACGCTCTGGGCGAGAGCCGAACGGACGGCCGCCCGCAGCGCGTCGGGCCGGCGGTGGGTGGCGATGACCGTGGCGACGAGCGCGGCGGGCGGGGGAGCCGCGGCGGGCGCGAGCCGGCGGACCTCCGCCGTCTCCAGGCGGCGCAGGCGCAGCGCCGAGGGGGCGAGCAGCACCTTGTTGCGCAGTTCGAACAGGACGAGCCAGCCGAAGGCGCCCTTGAGCAGCTCCCAGGGGGCACGGACGATACGTCGCATGATCCTCTTCCTCAGCCGGCCGGCCTGGGGACGATCGGGGTGCCGTCGGAGAACCGGTTGCCGCGCCAGACGTTCCCCCTGCCGCCCTCGTTCCAGGCGGTGACCGCCCCGTAGACACCGGAGTTGCGGTGGTAGCGGCGCGAGAAGACGTTGTCCGTGACCCTGACCATCGTGGCGCCCGGCCCGCCCCCGTACAGCGCGTACGCGCCGCCCGCCAGCAGGTTGCGCTCGACGGTGACCCGGGAGACATGGCCGCTGTCCGCGAACAGGCCGACGGCGGCGGACGCCCCGCGGTCCACGGGCACCGGGTTGAGGAGCGTGTTGTGCCGGATCACCAGCTCGCCCGTGCTGCCGCCGCCGCTGATCACCGCGTCGGTGTGCTGCCACTCACCGCCGGTGTTGCGGAACGGCACGAGGTCGTGGACGTAGTTGTCGTGCAGATACCCCTGGCCCATGGACAGGGCGTTGCCGAACACGGAGACGTCGCACCAGCCGACCTCGATCGAACTCGTCCCCATGTTGGAGACGGCGTAGTCCACCCCGCCGTTGTCCGGGCCCTTGCCGGGCTCGGCGGTGATGGTGCTGTGCAGGACCTTCAGGCCGCTGTGGCCGGGGCGCAGGTTGATCCCCCACCAGTTGGCGGAGGTGATCCTCGAGTCGACGACGGTCACGTCATCGGCGTAGACGTCGAGGGAGCCGGTGAGGTCCCAGCCCTTGATGACCGTGCCGTCGGTGCGGATGCTGATGTTCCCCGAGGAGTGCGGGGTGAGGGGGATGCGCGGGCCGGTGCTGCGGGCGTCCGGGAAACCGGCCTCCCCGGGGAGCGGCGGCTTGGCGTCCGCGGTTCGCTCCGGGGAGCGGGCCGGGGCGGGGTCGCCGCCCGCCGAACAGGCGGCGCACAGCACGAGGGCCAGGCCGGCGAGCAGGAGGCGCAGCCTCGTCATACGGTCTCCGGGGTACGCGAGCCGAGCAGGAACCCGCGGCTCGGCAGGACGCACACTACATAGCAGGCCAGCGCGGCCGTGGCGGTGACACACAGGGCGAGCAGGCCGCCGCCGAGGAGCCGCCTCGCGGCGAGCACCACCAGCGTCATCACCGCGCCCCCGAGGAACGGCCAGGCGCAGGCCCGGGCCAGCGGCGCGAGACCTATCCCGGCCCGCCCCAGCGCGTGCAGGAAGGCGGGTACGACGAGACCGGCGGCGACCAGCACATGGCCCTCGGCGACGCCGACGATGCCGTTCAGCCGGGCGCCGGCGACCAGGACGGGGAGCAGGGCGACGACCCACAGGCCCTGGGTGAGGATCAGGGAACGGCGCCGGCCGGCGGCGACGAGGCAGTCGTAGGCGAGTTCGCAGCCGATGCGGACCAGGCCCAGCGCCATCAGCCAGGGCAGCGCGGCCGCGGCGGGCACCCAGGTGCTGCCGTACACCAGGTCGACGACCGGGGCCGCGAGACCGCCGAGCAGCACACACAGCGGGACGGTACCGGTGACCAGGACACCCAGGGCGCGGCTGAAGCCCTGGGCGAGCGCCTGCGGGGAGTCGGCGAGACGGGAGAAGCCCGCGAAGGACACCCGCCGGGCCGCCTCGGAGATGATGCGGACCGGCCAGCCGGACATGTTGAACGCCAGCACGTAGAAGCCGAGCGAGACCCCGCCGAGGGTGGAGCCGACGACGAGGGTGTCCACGTTCACGACGGCGAGCGCGAGCAGGCTGGCGCCGGCCAGCGGCAGCCCGAACGTCAGCAGCGCGCGCGCCTGCACGGGGTCCCAGCCGAAGCGCAGGGTGCCGGGGGCGGCCAGGGCGCAGCCGGCGAGGGCGGCGATGTTGCCGGCGACCGCGCCCCAGGCGAAGCTCATCGCGCCCGCGCCGGTGAACGCCAGCGCCAGCGTCACCGAGGTGCTGAGCACGAAGTTGAGCGCGTCGATGACCATCCGCCGGCCCTGGGCGAACTCCCGGGTGAGGATGGCGGCCGGCACCTGCGCCACGCCGTCGATCACCAGGCACAGACACATCACGCGCAGCACACCCGTGGCGTCGGGTGAGTCCAGCAGCACGGCGACCGTCGGCGCCGCGAGGAACAGGGCGGCGTACAGCAGGCCGCTGGAGGCGGTGGCCAGGGTCAGCACGGTCGGCGCGAAGCGGCGCGGGTCGCCCTCCCAGCGCACCAGGGCCAGGCTGACGCCCAGTTCGTTCGCCGACAGCAGGACCAGCAGCACGGTCTGGGCGATGCCGTACACGCCCCACTCGGCCGGTCCCAGGGCGAAGCGTGCCAGGAGGATGCCGGTGGCGAAGTTGCCCAGGCGCATGACGACGGTGTTGATCAGGCTCCAGCGGGCCGCGGAACGGACCTGGTGGCCGAGCGACGCGGGAGCGGCGGGCCCCCGCCCGGCGTCCTCGCCGCCGCCCGGCTCAGCGGTGCCGCTGTCCGGTGTGCGGACGCTGTCCATGCTGTCCATGCGCAGACTCCTCGTCGAGCGGCTCGGCGGCGGACTCCACGGTCATGACGGACCGCCCGGCCCTCGGCTCCGTGGCGGACCGGGCGTCGGGGGACCTGGTCTCGGCGGACCTGCCGTCGGCGGACCTGGTGTCCGTGGACCTGCCGTCCGTGGACCGGTTGTCCGTCGGCCGGTTGTCGGCGGCACGGGACCAGCTGGGTGAGGTCCGCAGCGCCATCGTCTGCTCCACGACCGTCTCCCCGGGCGTGGGCTGCGCCGGCCGCGCGGGCCTTTCGGCCCGCGGACGCCGGCGCGCCTCCATGAAGAAGACGGCCACCAGGCTCAGCACCAGACCGAGACCGCCGGCCATGATCATGTACTCGAGCCGCGTCTTGGTCTGCGCCACCGGGTCCTGCGGGGGCACGATCGTCGTCATGCGGATCATGGCCTTGGGGTCGACCCGCTGCTGCCGCTGGAACTGCTCCAGCCGTTCCTGGGCGTACGTCGTCAGGATGCGGTCCGCGGACAGCACACCGGCCTTGTCGTCGCCGGTGACGGTGAGCCACATCAGGGGCCCCTGCGCGTTGTCGGCGAGCTTCGCCTCGAAGGTGCCGTTCGCGCCCCGGGATTTCAGCTCCCGGAGCGAGCCGTCGGAGTTGAGGTTGCGGGCCAGGCTGTCGGCCATGCCGGTGAGCGAGGTCTGCGTGCTCAGGAACGGGTTGCCGTCGTAGGCGACGGTGGCCTTCTGCGAGTTCAGCAGGACGACCGTGCTCTGCGACTGGTACGTGACCGGCACCGTCAGCGCCACGGCCGCGGTCAGCGCCGCGGTCAGCAGCAGTCCGGGCAGCAGCACCTTCCAGCGCCTGCGCATGACACGGAAGATCTCAGCGAGATCCATGGCGGTCCCCCCTCGCGACCCGATGTGCCCCGAGCATATGGTGCGAGCGGATCATTCGGGGAGTGTCCGGTCGGTCGGCCGCGGCCGGGTACGCGCGGTGCCTCCCCCCAGCAGCACGTCGGCGATGCGGTCGCTCGCGCGGCCGTCCCACAGCTCGGGCCGGCGCGGCGCGGGCGGGGCGTCCAGCACCCGGTGCACGGTGGACACGATCCGCTCCGGATCCCGGCCGGCCAGCACATTGGTGCCCTGCTCGACGGTGATCGGCCGCTCGGTGTTGTCCCGCAGGGTCACACAGGGCACGCCGAGCGCGGTGGTCTCCTCCTGCACACCGCCGGAGTCGGTCAGCACGAGCCGGGCGCCCTCCTGCAGCGCGATGAAGTCCAGGTACCCGGCGGCCGGCACCAGCCGGATGCCCCCGGGCACGCCGATCTCGGCCAGCCGCCCGGCCGCGCGCGGGTGCACGGGCAGTACGAGCGGGCAGCGGCCGGCGATCTCACCCAGCGCCTTCAGCAGTCCGGCGAGCACCCCGGGGTCGTCCACGTTGGCCGGCCGGTGCAGCGTGACCAGGCCGTACGCCCCCCGGGACAGGCCGTACCGGTCGAGGGCGCCGGAGTTCCCCGCCCGCTCCAGATTGGCCAGCAGCGTGTCGATCATGACATTGCCGACGAGGTGGACTTGGTCGTCCCGGTATCCCTCGGCGCGCAGGTTCTCCACGGCGTCCGGCGAGGGGGCCAGCAGATAGTCGCTGACCCGGTCGGTGGCGACCCGGTTCACCTCCTCCGGCATGCTCCAGTCACGGCTGCGCAGCCCCGCCTCGACGTGCGCGAGCAGCGGTCCGGCCTTCGCCGTCACCAGGGCGCAGGCCAGGGTGGAGTTGATGTCGCCGACCACGACGACCACGTCCGGGGACACCTCGTCCAGCAGCGGCTCGAACGCGGTCATCACGCGTCCGGTCTGCTCGGCGTGGGTGCCGGAGCCGACCCCGAGGAAGCGGTCCGGCGGACGGATGCCGAGGTCGGCGAAGAACACGTCGTTCATCGCCGGGTCGTAGTGCTGACCGGTGTGGACGAGGACGACCTCGGCGCCCCGGCGCTCCAGGGCGTCCATCACCGGCTTGATCTTCATGTAGTTGGGTCGCGCCCCGGCGACGCAGACGACGCGCATGTCTCAGAGCACCTCGATCGTGGGGCCGGCCGTCAGGCGCCGACGGCAGTCGAGCACGAAGGGCGCGTACTCGGCGATCAGTTCGTAGTCGAAGTTGTCGTGGTCGGTGAGCAGGACGACCACGTCGGCGGCCGCCAGCTCCTCGGGCACCGGCTCCACCCGCACCAGCCGCGCGTCCACCGGCAGGTCCTCCACGACGTGCGGGTCCGCCGCCCGCACCTGGGCGCCCATGTCGAGCAGCAGCTGGGAGATGCGCAGCGCGGGCGACTCCCGGGCGTCACCGGTGTTCTTCTTGTACGCCAGCCCCAGCAGCAGGATGCGCGAGCCGTTCACGGACCGGCGCCGCTGGTTGAACAGGTCGCTGATGCGGCGCGCCACGTACTCGGGCATGTGGCTGTTGATGTCGTTGGCCAGCTCCACGAACCGGAAGGACTGGCCGAGTTCGCGCTGCACCCGCCAGGACAGGTAGGAGGGGTCGATCGGCAGGCAGTGGCCGCCGACGCCCGGCCCGGGCGTGAACTTCATGAAGCCGAACGGCTTGGTGGAGGCCGCGTCGATCGCCTGCCACACGTCGATGTCCAGGTGGTGGGCGAACATCGCGACCTCGTTGACCAGCGCGATGTTCACATGGCGGAAGGTGTTCTCCAGCAGCTTGGCGAGTTCGGCCTCCTTGGGCGAACGCACCGGCACGGTGGTGTCGACGAGCTCCGCGTAGAAGTCCTGGACGGCCTTCAGGGACGCCGCGTCGACGCCGGAGACCACCTTCGGCGTCTGCTGGAACCCCCAGACCGCGTTGCCCGGGTCGATCCGCTCGGGGGAGTAGCCGAGGTGGAAGTCGGCGCCTGCCTTCAGGCCCGAGCCGTCCTCAAGGATCGGTGCGAACAACTCCTCGGTGGTGCCGGGATACGTCGTCGACTCCAGGACGACGGTGGCCCCGGGGCGCAGATAGCGGGCGAGGGTGGCCGCCGACTCCCTGATGTAGCGCAGGTCGGGAGTGCCCTCGTGCAGCGGGGTCGGCACGGTGACCACGGCGACGTCGAAACCGCCGCAGTCGCGCGCCAGATCGCTCGGTCTGTAGGTGCCGTCGTCCAGCGCGGCGCGGATCCGCTCCGAGGAGACGTCCTCGACGAAGGACTCACCGGCGGCGAGGCTCTTGATCCGCCGGGCGTCGACGTCGTAGCCGATCACCTCGTGTCCGACCTCGGCGGCGCGGACGGCCAGCGGCAGCCCGACGTAACCCTGTCCAACCACGACGACGCGCATCAGTGACTCCTGTCGGCGGAAGCGGGCGACGGGGTGAGCCGGACGAACTCGCGCGCCGTCATGAGAAGGAAGGAGGCGTTGGTGGTGACATAGCGCCTGCCCAGGCGGCGCGGCTCCTGCAGCGCGCGGTAGAGCCATTCGAGCCCCCACCGCTGCCAGGACTTCGGGGCCCGCTTGGTGACCCCGGCCAGGATGTCGAACGAGCCGCCGACGCCGTGCACGACACGGGCTCCGGTGCGGGCGCCGTGCGCGGCGGTGAAGATCTCCTTCTTGGGCGAGGTCATGCCGAGGAAGAGCATCTGGGCACCGCTGCGGGCGATGCCGTCCGCGATCGCCTCCTGCTCGGAGTCGTCGAAGTAGCCGTTGCGGCTGCCGGCGACCTTCAGGCCGGGGAAGCGGATCGCCACCCGGCGCAGCATCTCGGCGAGCACGTCCTCCTTCGCGCCGAGGAAGTACACGGAGACGCCGGCCGTCTCGGCCTCGGCCAGCAGCCGCAGGAACAGGTCGATACCGGCCACGCGCTCCGGCAGCGGGGCGCGCAGGATCCGGCCGGCCCACACCACGGCCTGCCCGTCGGCGAGGACGAGATCGCAGCCGGTCACGGCGTCGGCGAGCCGCGGGTCGCGCCGCATGTTCACCAGCTTCGCGGCGTTGACCACGCCGATCTCCAGCTGACGGCCCTCACGCACCGCTGCGAGGCAGCGCTCCACGGTCTCGTCCATGGTCAGCGCGTCCAGCTCGACTCCGAACAGGGACTGACGCGCGCTCATATCGCGCTCCCCAGCCAGGCGTGCAGCATCCAGCCGAACTCGTACGGCCGGCACTCGCGGTCCACGGACAGCGGGCGGTACACCCGGTCCAGCGCGGTCAGCCGCAGCTTCGGGGCGACGCGGGTGGCGAGGCCGCGGGCGGCGCGTACGGCCTTCTTCGGGTCGCCCCGGAAGACCTTGCGCCAGGTGACGCCGAGGTCGTCCAGGATCATCGGCTCCCGGTACGCGGCGCCGGCCAGTTCGGGCACGTCCGTCATCCAGCGCAGGCCCTTGCGGATCGCCGCGCCGAAGTCGGTGCCGCCGGCGTCGGTGAGGTCGAACAGCGCGGTCGGGGCCATCGCGTGCTGGTGGACGCTGTAGACCGGGTAGCCCTCCACGACGGAGCCGGTGCGGGCGTCGTAGTGCCACCACCACTGGCCGCCTTCGCCCTGCAGCGCGCAGATGCGCGCGGCGCACGCCTCGGACGCGGCGAGCGCTTCCGGGTCGCCCCCGACGCTGCTCGCGTGCGCCCGGGCCAAGGCCTGCAGGGGGTACGTCTGGTCGGCGAAGCAGCTCACGTGCTCCCGGTACCAGGGCACCAGGCCGGGTCCGGTGGCGTGCGGGAACAGCGGGCTGTCGCCGACGCGGGCGCGCAGCAGACGGTCGCGGGCGGCGGCGAAGTGCGCCTCCACGTCGACGGTGTCCCGGGCCGCGGCGAGCGCGGACAGCACCCACGCCGCCTCGGCGGTGTACTGCGCCCGGCCGGCCGTGTCCAGGGCCTCGACGCGGGCGAGGGCGTCGGAGAGCTTGGGGTGCCCGGTGTCGGCGGCGGCCCACGCGATGAGCGCCGCGTCGCCGAGGTTGGTCACCGCGGGCAGCGACTCGACCAGCAGACCGACGAACTCCTCGGCGCTGCGCCCGCCGAGCGCCGCACGCTGGCGGTCCTCGGGGAGGAACCGCACGCCGAGCGCGGTGATGGCCGCGTACCGGGTGCTGATCCCGCGCCGCTCCAGGGCCCAGGAACCGTCGGGGCGCTGCTGCCCCGCCATGGTGAAGGCGAAGGCCTCACCGCCGGGCAGCAGCATCTTCGGCAGCCCCGATTCGGCGAGCGCGAGGAGGCGCCTGGCGAGCGGGAGCAGCGGCGGCTCCTCCTGAGCGAGCGCCGCGAGACGTGAAGTGGTCATCGTGTGGACACACCAACCCCCCTGTTGTGCACAGACTTGTGATCGCCGGGACGGATGGCCGCACGGCGGAAACAGACGTCGGACGCCGGTCGTCGGACGTCGATGCGCGGATGTGGACCCGCGGATGCCGATCGTCGGACGTCAGGCGTCGGAGCGGCGCTCGCTCCTCGCGTCAGACACAGATGTACCCACCCGGTACCCCCCCTGGGCGCTGGTTTGTGTGCTCACTGTGCCCCGCCTCCACAGTACGCACACATGTTATGCCTGCGGATGTTCGAGGAATGGTGTTTTGCGAAAATCAGAAAGTCATACGCGTTCGAAAAGTTCGCCGTTCTTCTCGTCGTAGAACGCGCCCGTCTCGGGGCACTCCCACGTGCCCGGCTCACCGTCGCGCTCCACCAGTCGTACGCCGGCCCGGCCCACCCAGCCGATCCGGCGCGCCGGAACACCCGCGACCAGCGCGAAGTCCGGTACGTCCCGGGTGACCACCGCCCCCGCGGCGACCAGCGCCCAGCGCCCCACGCGCACCGGCGCCACGCACACCGAACGCGCCCCGAGCGACGCCCCCTCGCCCACGGTCACGGCCACGGCGTCCCAGTCGCCACCGCGCTTGAGCTTGCCCTCCGGGTCCACCGAGCGCGGGAAGTAGTCGTTGGTGAGCACGGCCGCCGGACCGACGAACACCCCGTCGCCGAGCACCGCGGGCTCGTACACCAGGGCGTAGTTCTGCAACTTGACGTGGTCGCCGATCCGCACGCCCGGCCCGACGTAGGCCCCCCGGCCCACGGTGCACCCACGGCCCAGCGTCGCGTCCTCGCGTATCTGGGCGAGATCCCAGACGGTCGTCCCGTCGCCTATCGTCGCGGCCTCGTCGACCTGGGCGGTCGGC
This sequence comes from Streptomyces sp. NPDC028635, assembly GCF_040637635.1. Classification (NCBI taxonomy): domain Bacteria; kingdom Bacillati; phylum Actinomycetota; class Actinomycetes; order Kitasatosporales; family Streptomycetaceae; genus Streptomyces; species Streptomyces sp. NPDC028635. The sequence continues at coordinate 14,191 of NZ_JBEZWX010000023.1, forward strand.
TGGATCCTGGAACTCATCGCGCTGAACCTCTCTCTCGTCGAGCGGGCCGGGAACGCCGGGTCCGCGCGCACGCGGTGACCGGTGCCCGGCCGGACGCGTACGGGTTCGCGCCGCGCAGCCGGAAGCCGCACCGAACCGGGCCGAACGCCCCGCTCGATGGCCGCGCCGCCGAAAGTACCGCCCCCGGCCCCGTCGAACCAGACCGTACTCAGTCAGACAGGGGTTCGCTTCCGGGCTCGGCGGAGGGTGACGCGGGGCGCGCCGGTGGCGAGCGCCGGTCGACCCGGCGCGGCCTGGGGTGCTCTCGCGACGCGGGCAGCCCGTCATCGCCGGTGGGGACGACTACGAGCGGCCGCCCGAAGGGCACCGGGGCCGCACGCACGTACACGAGGGGGTACCAACTGCCGGGCTGCTGACGCGAATTCGCCCGTAACCTGCCCCGTGAGCGGCCGACTTCCCGCTTGCCCTGCGGGAACAGCCTCTCCAGCCGTGCGCGCGAGGCGGCCGCGAGTCGGGTGACGACCTCCTCGCAGTCCCGCCCTTCCTCGATCATCCGGATCACGCCGGAGATCCGGCCCCGCGCACGCCGTAGCCGATTCCGTACGGCCTTCAGGGACGCACCCTCGAGTTCAAGCTCGGGTGGGTCCCGGTACCGTGCCCGGCAGGCTCGTCACGATGCGGAGGGCAGGAGAGTCGTGGACGCACAGAGCACGGGATGCACAACCGTCGCGTACGGCGGGGTGGACGTCCTCGTCGGCCCCCGGCAGGGCGCCTACCCGTACGGCAACTCGCTGCTCGTGCGCGGCGCGTCGGAGACCCTGGTCGTCGATCCGTCGCTGTCGCTCGTCGAGGGCGCACCCCCGGCGGACCTGGTCCTGGTGAGCCACGCCCATGAGGACCACATCGCCGGCCTCGGCAGCTACGACCTCGCACCGGTCCACGTCCACGGCGCCGACCTCGCCGCGCTGCGCTCGCGCGAGGCGATGGTCGCCGGGCTCGGCCTTCCGTCCGACGCGGCGAAGGAGGTGGACGCGACGTTCCGCGACCACTTCCACGTACGGGGACGTCCCGACGCACTCGGCTTCGACGACGGCGCTGTGTTCGATGTGGGCGGGCGCACCGTGACCGTGGTGCATCTGCCGGGCCACACCGCGGGCCACTGCGGCTTCCTGATCGAGCCGGACGGTTTCCTGTTCGTCGCGGACATCGACCTGACGTCCTTCGGTCCCTACTACGGCGACCCCGGCAGCAGTCTCGCCGACTTCGAGGCGTCGATGCGCCGCTGCCGGGACATCGACGCCCGCTGGTACGGCACGTCCCACCAGAGAGGCGTGATCGAGGGCGCCGCGGAGTTCCGGAGCCGCCTGGACGCCTTCGCGGCCGTGGTGGTCAGGCGGGACGCGGCCCTGCTGGCGTTCCTCGGCGAACCCCGCACCGTCGAGGAGATCGCCGAGCACCGGCTGGTCTACCGGCCCCACGTCGAAGGCCCGCACGTGGGCCCGGTGGAACGCAGGACGGCTGCGCGGCACCTGGACCGGCTCCTGGGTGAAGCGCGGGTCGTGGAGGTGGAGCCGGGGCGGTTCCGGGCGACATAGCCCCGGGCGGCAGCAGCGGGTGCGGAGTCAGGGGGGCAGGGCACGGGGCCAGGGGGTGATCGGCGTCACGGCGCGACGATCCTGCCCTGTGTTAAAGTCACGCTTTTGCGTGGTCGTCGCGGTGGGCGACTCTGTCAGTTCGGTTCCGCTCGTGCGGAGGCTGTTCCATCCTGCCGGGCCTTCCTCGGTACGTTCCCCTGCGGAAGGCTGTTCATGAACCACCCCGACGGCTCCGGCATCACTCACGGCGGTCCCGCCCGGCCCGAGCCCATGCCCCCGGCGCTGCCCGCGCCCGCGTCCTTCGCCGACCTGCCGCTGCCGGTGGAGGTGCTGCGGACACTGACCGGGCTCGGGGTGCGCGAACCCTTCCCGATCCAGGCCGCGACGATGCCCGACGCCCTGACGGGGCGCGACGTCCTCGGGCGCGGCCGCACCGGGTCCGGCAAGACGCTCGCGTTCGGCCTGCCGCTGCTGACCCGTACGGCCGGGCGCCGCGCCGAACCGAAGCAGCCCCTCGCCCTGGTCCTCGTGCCCACCCGGGAGCTGGCCCAGCAGGTCACCCAGGCGCTGGCGCCGTACGCCGAGGCGCTGCGGCTGCGGATGGCCACGGTCGTCGGCGGCATGTCCATCGGCCGGCAGATCGCCGCGCTGCGCGAGGGAGCCGAGGTGGTCGTCGCCACCCCCGGACGCCTGCACGACCTGGTCGAGCGCAACGCCTGCCGCCTGGGCCGGGTGAGGATCACCGTGCTGGACGAGGCCGACCAGATGTGCGACCTGGGGTTCCTGCCGCAGGTGGTCGACGTGCTCGACCGGGTGCACCCCGACGGTCAGCGGATGCTGTTCTCGGCCACCCTCGATCGCGACGTCGACCAACTGGTGAGCCGCTGTCTCCACGACCCCGTGGTCCACTCGGTCGACCCGTCCGCGGGCACGGTCACGACGATGGAGCACCACGTTCTGGTCGTCCACGGTCCCGACCGCTACGCCGTCACCACGGAGATCGCCGCCCGCGACGGCCGTGTCCTGCTGTTCCTCGACACCAAGCACGCCGTCGACCAGCTCACCCGGCACCTGCGGGCCAGCGGGGTGCACGCCGGGGCCCTGCACAGCGGCAAGTCGCAGCCCCAGCGCACACGCACCCTGGCGCAGTTCAAGAACGGCCAGATCACCGTTCTGGTGGCGACCAATGTCGCGGCCCGCGGCCTGCACGTCGACGACCTCGATCTCGTCGTCAACGTCGACCCGCCCACCGACCCCAAGGACTACGTCCACCGGGCCGGCCGCACCGCCCGCGCCGGTGAGTCCGGCAGCGTGGTCACGCTCGTCGTGCCGGGCCGGCGCCGCGAGACGAGCGAGATGCTGGCCGCGGCCGGCATCGAGCCGACCGTCACCAAAGTGCGCTCCGGCGAGGCGCAGTTGAGCCGGATCACCGGCGCCAAGGCTCCCTCCGGCATCCCGCTCGACGGCGGGCCCGCCGCACCGCGCCCCAAGAACACCAACGCTCCCTTCCGTGGCCTCGGCACCAGCAAGGACCCCCGCGGCGCCGGCGGCAAGTCCCGCAAGGCGGGCGAGGCCCGCAAGCTCGCCGAGGCCCGCAAGGCCGCCCTGGTCCGGCGCAACGGCTGAGAATCGAGGGCGGCACTACCGGGACGCGGCAGGATGACGTGGCCGGCGCCCCGCACCGGGCCCGGCATGACAAGCTGTGCCTTGCCCAAACCCCCGAACCAGGAGGTCACCATGACCGCAGAACCCGTATCCCCCGAAGGTTCGGAGCCGGCCGCCCCCGAGACGTCCCCGCTGACGGCGGACGGCGACGGCAACTACGACCTCAAGCGCAAGTTCCGCGAAGCCCTGGCGCGCAAGCGCAGTGCGCAGGCGGACGCCGCCGACACCGCGGCCAACCCCGATGCCTCGAAGGTCCGTGCGGCGCACGGCCCGGCCGCGAGCCAGCGGTCGTTCCGGCGCAAGAGCGGCGGCTGAGCCGATCGTTCCCGCCGCCCGGCCGCCTGACCGGCACCGGGCGCGCTGACCACACACGAGTCCGGTGCCACGGCCCGCAACGCACGCACGCCCTGCGCACGTTGCGGGCCGCGGCATGACCGGCGGGCTCGTGTGGACGAGGCGCCGGTAGGGGCCGGACGTGGTGCCGGTGCCCGGATCAGTGGTTGCCCGGATCAGTGGTTGAACCTGAGACGCGGGGCCCCGTCGCGTGCCGGCGCGTGGGCCTTGCCGGCGGGCCCCCTCCCGGGTGGACGCGCTCACCACCGTCCACCAGCCCAGAGAGGCTTTCGGACGGGAAATGGCGCGCATGCTCGCCGCACTGGTCAACGGGCAGGTCCCGACCCCGCTGATCCTCCCCACGCGACTGGTGACCCGCGCCGGCGTCTGAGGGCCGTGCCCCGGCGCCGGCCCTCGACGCGAAGAACGGGCGGAGGCAGCGCCGGCCGCCGGTTCCGGATGGTCTCGACGAGCAGCAGGTGCTGACGGCGTGTCCTGGGCCGACGCCACGGCCGGCCACTGACCCGGACGCACCGGTGAACCGGGCGGTGCGGGCGGCGAGTTCGCACCGGCCGATGCGTCGTAAAAGCCGGGGCGCGGGTGGAGCGGCCACCGCCGGCGACGAGCGGGAAGGCATCCAGCGGCGCTCGAGTGCCCCCGGCTACCGTCGCGGTCAACCCCCCGATTTCACAAGCCAGTCGACCGGCTTTTCATTGACAAGTCGTTCGACCGGTTTCTAGTGTGGCCGCAGACGGGGGAGCCGCGCCCGTCTGCCGGGTACCGCGAGGGCGGGGACGGACCGGCGGTGCAGGCGGTGGACCTGTGGGGACGGGTCCTGCCGCTTCGATGTATGGGGGGACCGACCGATGGCGAAGCAGGAGCGATCGGAACGCACGCTGGAGAGGCTGGTCGTCGCGGCGGCCGAGGAGTTCGCCCTCCACGGCTTCGTCAGGGCGACGCTCGGCGGTGTGAGCCGCACCGCCGGTGTCACCAAGGGGGCGCTGTTCTTCCACTTCCCGACCAAGGACGACCTCGCGGACGCCGTGCAGAAACGGGGCCAGGACATCCTGGAGACGATGCTCACGGACGTGACCCGTGCCGAGAAGTCCTGTCTCCAAGTCCTCGTGGACGCCACGCACACGCTGAGCGGAATGCTGCGCTCGGACCCGTTCATCAAGGCCGGCGTGCGGATCGCGCGGGAGCGGACGGCGGGGAGCCCGGTCCCCGCGGACTTCTACCCGCTGTGGCTGGGCCGGCTGGGGCAGTTGCTCGAAACGGCGCGCAAGGACGGTGAGCTGGCCGCCGATGTTCCCGATCTGTCCGCGCGCACGCTCGTCACCGCGGTGGTGTGCGGAGTCGAGACGCTGGCCTGGATGGGCGTGCCCGAGGACGAGAGTCACCAGTGGCTCGGGTGCCTGTGGGAACTGGTGCTTCCCGTCGTCGCCTCTGCGGACGCCCTCCCGCGGCTGCGGACCGCGGCGCCCGTGGCCGCGTCCTCGGGACGCGGGCGCGCCGTACGTCACTGACCGGTGCCACACCGTGCCACGGCTTGGATCCGGGCAGGTCTCAAAGGGGGAGCGACATGCGCGCGTTGGCGGGCAAGACGGCGCTGGTGACGGGTGCGAGCAGAGGGATAGGGCGGGGCATCGCGCAGCGCCTCGCGCGGGACGGCGCCTTGGTGGCGGTGCACTTCCGCGAGGACGAGAGCGCGGCCGCCGCGACCGTCGGAGCGATCCGGGACGGTGGCGGACGGGCGTTCGCGGTACGCGCGGACCTCGGCGCGCCCGGGGGAGTGGAGAGCCTCTACGCCCAGTTCGACGCCGCAGCCGCACGCCATGGCACGGGTCCCGGACTGGACGTCCTCGTCAACAACGCCGGGGTCAGCGGCTCCGCCCGCATCCACGAGGTGACGCCCGAGCTGTTCGACCGCATCTTCGCGGTGAACGCCAAGTCCCTGGTGTTCACGGCCCAGCAGGCGCTCGAGCGGATGCCGGACGGGGGCCGCATCGTCAACATCTCCTCGGCGGCCGCCCGCATCGCCTACCCGGAGTCCCTGGTCTACTCCATGAGCAAGGGGGCGGTCGACACGTTCACCCTGGCGCTGGCCAAGGAGGTGGGGGCGCGTCACATCACGGTGAACTCGGTGCGGCCCGGGTTCATCGAGACGGACATGAACGCGCAGAAGCGCCGTACGAGTCGAGCGGCGGCGGAGCTGGCCGCGTGGTCCGTGTTCGACCGGCTGGGGCAGCCGGCCGACGTGGCCGACATCGTGGCCTTCCTGGCGTCCGAGTCGGCGCGGTGGATCACGGGTCAGTGCATCGACGCCTCGGGCGGTTCCCGGCTGTGACGGCTCCCGCGGCGTGACACGCGTGCCGTCATTGGGCCGCCCGGTGCCGGGCGGCGTCGCCGGAGCCTCAGTCCGCCTTCCGGCCCTCGCCGATCGCGGCCCGCAGCTCGCCGGACCCCGCCGGTGCGAACCGGGCGAGGCGGCGGGCCGGGACGACCCCGGGCAGCAGCCACGTCCACATGTCCGTGACCCGGTCGTGCAGGTCCTGCCGGGCGGTGCGCACCTGTGAGGTGATCTGCACTCCGGCGAACGCCCCCACGATGTACGTCGACAGGTCGCCGATGTTCACCTCGGGCTTGACGTCACCGGCGCCCTGGGCGTTCGCCAGCAGGTCGCGGACGGAGTCGATCCACTGGTTGTACGGCGCCGGGTCGGGTGCCGCGAACGAGCCGAGCTCTATGACGAGCCGGATGCCGGCCCGCAACCGGGTGCTGGAGCGCAGACCGTGGGCCATGCTGTGCGTCAGGTCGATGGCTCGCTGCAGGGCGCGCACCTCGGGACCGGCGCCCCCGGGGAGCAGTTCGAACTGTTCCGCCACCAGTTCCCTGGCCAGGGCCTCCTTCGACTGGAAGTGGAAGTACATCGCCCCCTTGGTGACACCGGAGAGCCTGGCGATGTCGCTGAGGCTGGTGCTGCCGAACCCGGCCGCGTCGAACGCGGCCGCCGCCCCGTCCAGGATCGCCTGCCGGGTCGCCTCCGCACGCTCCTGCCGTGTCCTCGTTCCCGTCACCAAAGTCGAATCTCCTCCCTCGCGGTGCGGATGACGGTATTCCGCCCTCTCCGTCGATCACCGCGATCCCTCGCGCGCCCAAACTTCCTTGTCGCTTTAGCTGAAGAATACCATTCGGCTAGTATTCTCGGCGCGGAGCCCCGGACGCTCGCAGAGCCTTCGAGGCTGCATCGGTACTGGTCAAATGGTGTTTCCACATCAGTTTCCAGAGCTCGGGGGGCACAATGGAATCCCTTTTGCAAGCCGACCGTCCGCATTTCGGAGAGAAGCGCGACCCCAGGCTGTTCGAGCAGACCGTCCCACGAAGCCTCGTCCACCGTGCCGCCGTGTCCGAGGTCCTGCTGACCGGGTGGGAGTCCGTTCACGACGATCACCGCCTCGGTGCGCAGTGGTCCCGCACCCACAGCTACTACGGAGCGGTCGACGGCCGCTGGCACGACCCGATGCTGTTCGCGGAAACGATCCGACAGGCCTGCCTGCTCTTAGCCCACGAAGCGCTCGACGTGCCCATGGGTTCCGGCTTCCTGACCGAGTCCACCGACTTCGAGGTCGACGAGGAGCAGGTACGCCTCTCCCGTCCGGCCCGGCCCGCCCACGTGGTGCTCGACATGCGCCTGAGCCACATACAGCGGCGCGCCGGGACCGTCAGCCGCTACGGCTACGACGTCGTCGCCCACCGCGACGGCGCGCGGCTCGGCAGCGGCCGGCTGAAGGGCAAGTGCACCTCGCAGGCCGTCTACCGGCGGCTGCGCGGCGACCGGATCGACGCCCGACCGCCGCACACCACGACGGCCCCCGTCGACCCGCGGCTCGTGGGCCGCGACTGCGAGTCCGACGTCGTGCTCGGCGCCCGCACCGGCGCCGGCGCCCACCCGCTGCGGATCGTCGCCGACCATCCGGTGCTCTTCGACCACCCGGTGGACCACGTGCCCGGCATGGTCCTCATGGAGGCGGCCCGGCAGGCGGCCCTGCTGGCCCTGGACGCGCCCCGTGGTCTCCTGGTCGCGTGCGAGGCGCAGTTCCGGCGCTACGTCGAGTTCGACCTGCCGTGCCTGGTCCTGGCCGACGAGCCGGTGCGCGTGTCCGCCGAGGAGCCGGAACACGACGGCACAAGACGCCACGCCCTCACCGTCCGCTTCCTGCAGGACGGCATCGAGGCCGGCACCTGCCGGGTCGCGATCCTCACCGCGCCCGGGGAGTGAGCGGCACGTGGCCGAACCCACGACACACGTCCCGCACGGGACCGGCACCGTCCTGGTGGCCGGAGGCACCGGTTTCATCGGGGGCGCCGTGGTGCGTGCGCTGCTGCGGGGCGCCCACTGCGGTGCCACGGACCTGAGGGTGCTGTCGTCGCGCGGCGCACCGCTCGTCTCCCGCGCCGACGGAGTGCGGCACATACGCGCCGACCTCACCCGTCCCGAGACGCTGCGCGGGGTGTGCGAGGGCGTGACGACGCTGGTGCACGCCGCCTCGTACGTGGGCCGTGATCCCGACCGGTGCGAGGCGGTCAACCACCTCGGTGTGCGCGCCCTGCTCGACGAGGCCCGGCGCGCCGGGGTCGCGCGCATCCTCCATCTGAGCACCGCCTCCGTGTACGGGACCGGCCCGCACCGTGGAGCCGGCGAAGACGAGATCACGCCCCGCCCCTTGTCCCCGGCGAGCGTGTCCCGGCTGCGCGGGGAGTCCGCCGTCCTGGACGCCGGCGGCATCGTGCTGCGGCCGCACCTGATCTACGGGGAGGGCGACCGCTGGGTGGTCCCGAGCCTGGCCCGGATGCTGACGGCCGTTCCGGACTGGCCGGCGCACACCAGGCCGCTCACCTCGCTGATCTCGCTGGAGGACCTGGCGCGCTGCGTCGTGGCCCTCGTCCGTGACCACGAGGCGGCCCGGGGCCCCGCGATCTACCACGCCGCCGATCCGCGTCCGCTGCCGTTCGGCCGGCTGCTGCTCGCCCTGCACCGTGTCCTCGGGCTGCCGCCGGCGCCCGGCGACATCTCCCCGGCCGAACACCGCGCCCGCATCCGCCGGGCGATGCCCGCGCTCTCCGACCATCAGTACGCCCTGGTCACCCAGGACCACTGGTACGACGCGCGCAGGCTGTGGGAGCGGTGCGGGCAGCGGCCCGGGCCGGAGTTCGAGGTGCAGTTCGCCGCATGCCGGGACTGGTACGCGCGGCAGCCGGCCTGACACCGTGGCCGGTGCCCCCCGGCACCGGCCACGGCTCCGGCGTCACGGTGCGTCGTGGAAGATCACACCGAGGACGTGCCGCCGGCCTTCGTGCACCGAGCTCACCCCGTGGCGCAGCATGGTGCGGCTCCAGCCGCGTGCCGACCGCACCGGCCGGTCGTGCACCGCGAAGATGATCCCCTGCCCCTGGGCCGGCCGTTTCACCACGGGACGGGACTGGGCGCGCGGACGCTGCTCGACGAAGACGCTCTCTCCACCGGTGAAGTCGACATCGGGACGGTCCAGCATCACCGCCACCTGCAGCGGGAACGTCAGCTCGCCGTAGACGTCCTGGTGGAGGCAGTTGTAGTCGCCCGGGCCGTAGCGCAGCAGCAGGGGGGTGGGCCGCAGCTGTCCGGCCGCGGCGCACGCGGCCGTCAGTTCGGCGTGGGTCTGCGGGAAGCGGGGCCGGTCCAGGCGTTCCGCCCACTGGTTGGCGATCCGCGCCAGCGGCGGGTAGAGCCGCGTGCGCAGCGCGGTCACGACGTCGGGCAACGGCGCCGCGAAGTAGCGGTAGCGGCCGCTTCCGAAGCGGTGGCGGCCCATGTCGACGGTGCTGCGGAACACCTCGTCCCGGTCGAAGAGCGCGCGGATCTCCTCGCAGGCCTCCGGTGACAGCAGGGGCGGGGTGACGGCGACGCCCTCGGCGTCCAGCTCCGCGCTCAGCGCCGTCCAGTCCAGCGCGTCCACGGCGGGCAGGTCGAGGGTGTCGTCGGCGCCGGCGTCGGGCGCGGTGGGGATGCGGTCGTGGTCCATGCCCGGCAGGTGAGGGGTGTCGTAGCTGGTCAGGGTGGGCTCCGCGGTCGTGGATGAAGACGGGCGCCGGAGGCGGGGGATGTGCTCCGGCGCCCGCCCGTTCAGTGGGAGGGCGTGGCCGTGCGGCCGGACTCCAGGTCGAGCAGGAACCGCTTGGCCGCGACACCGCCCGCGTAGCCGGTCAGCCGGCCCCCCGAGCCGACCACCCGGTGACAGGGCAGCACCACGCACAGCGGGTTCGCGCCGAGCGCGGTGCCCACGGCCCGCGCGGCCCGCGGCCGTCCCAGCGCGGCGGCCAGCTCGGCGTAGGTGCCCGTCCTCCCGTACGGGAGGATGCCGTCCAGCCGCTCCACGGTGGTACGGCTGAAGGGTGTGGCCAGACGCAGGTCCATCCGTACGGTGAACGCGCGGCTGCGGCCTTCGAGGTACGCGTCGAGCTCGCGGCCCGCCTCCTGGAGGATGCGCAGCTGGGCGGGGGTGGCGGCGTCGGCGTCCACGGCGGTGAGACCACCGCGGGTGATCCGGTTCACCGCCTGCTCACGGTCGTCGAAGGCGCACAGCACCAGCGCGTCGTCGGTGGCCGCGAGGGTCAGCTGACCCAGCGGGGTGCGGTGCGAGGCGAGTGCGGCGGTGAGTGGGGTGGGCATGGGGACCTCTCTGTGGTGCTGCGTGGTGCGCCGGGTCAGACGGTGAGGGGCCGGCAGCTCTTGCAGGCCCGGTAACCCGCCTCGCGGGCGTCCTGCGCGGTGCGGAAGTGCACCCGGTGCCCGGGGGTGATGCGGCGTGCGTGGGCGCAGGTGGGGTGGCAGTAGATGAAGGTGGTGTCGCTGCCGAGGAACACCGCGCCGGCCCGGGACAGCTCCGCCACCCGGCGCATGTCGATGTGTTCGGCCCGGCGCAGGGCCTCACCCGCCTTCGGCAGGTACGCGGCGTCGCACGGCGATCCGTTGTCGTGCGTGACCCGGTGGCACGGTATGAGCACGGCGACGGGGTTGGCCGCCAGCGCGCGCAGTATCTCGGGGACCGAGGGCGGGGCCTCGGCGCCTGCCTCGCGGGCGATCCAGCTCAGCGGCCGAAGCTGCCCCGCGGGAATGTTGCGCACCGCCTCCAGCACCGCGCGCTGTTGTGCGGGCAGCCCGGACAGGTCGATCGCGAGCCGGCGGGCCCGGCCGGTGCGCAGCGCGGGAAGGAGCCCGGGGAGCGGCCGGCCCCCCGGGATCGCCGAGCGGCCGGTGCGCGCGCGGTGCAGTTCCTCGAATCCGGTCGGGGTCAGGCCCGCCGAGTCCAGGCAGGCGCCGGTCACGGCGCGTGGACCGGCGGCCACGAACAGACCGCCCGCGGCGGTGTCGAGGCGCACGTACGTGTCGTAGCGGTCCTCGGAGATGCCCGCACGGCGCAGCACGCGCAGCGCGAAGTCCTCCGGTGCCCCGGTCGCGAGATCCGGCAGACGCCGCGTGACCGCGTCGCCGTTGCTTTCGTTCACATCGTCACCTCCTTCAGGGCCGTCGGCTCCGGTTCGAGCAGTCGCCGCAGGCCGGCCAGCCCGCGGGAGACCTGCGCCTTCGCGGTGCCCACCGCGCAGCCCTGTACCTCGGCCACCTCTGTGTAGCTCATCCCGATCACATGGTGAAGCACGACCGGTATGCGATGGTGCTCGGGTAAGGCGGACAGCGCCGTGACCAGGCGGGAGCGGTCCTCCGCGGTCGCCGCGCGTTCCTCCGGACCCGGGCCGTGGTCGGGCCAGACGTCCATGGTCTCCTCCACGGGCAGTCCGGCCGTGGCCGGGCGCCGTGTCCGGGTACGGACGTGGTTGCGCCACACGTTCGCTGCGATGGTCATCAGCCACGCGCGGGGACGCAGCTCACGGCGCCGTGCGGGGCTGTATTCCTGCAGCGCCGTGTAGGCGCGCAGAAACGTGTCCTGGCCCAGGTCGTCCGCCTCGGCGAACGAGCCGGAGACCCGGTACAGGAACGCGTGCACCGCCCCGGCGTGCACCCGGACCAGCTCCGTGAAGCCGGATTCGAGGTGCGCCGCCAGGAGATCGGTCAGCTGCTCGGCCTTGTCGTCCATCACTGAGAGAAACACCGTCCGGGGCCAGGGGGTTGCAGACGTCGGGAAACGGTCGTCCGCCGACGCCGGGAAGCGGTCGTCGGCCGATCACGGGAAGCGGCCGTCCGGGGAGGACCGGAAGCGGCCGTCCGGGGAGGACGGGAACGGGTCATCGGTGGACGACCGGGGCGTCCAGCGCCGAGCTGCCGGCCAGGACCGCCTGGTACAGGCGCCGCATCCGGGGGACGGGCTCGATGCCCAGGGTGTCGCCGAGTGCCCGGCGCAGGCCGTGGAAGACGTCCCCGGCGCGTTTGCGGTCGCCGGAGCGGTACAGCGCCACCATCAGCTGGGCGTGCACGTTCTCGTGGGTGGGGTGGCGGGCGGTCAGGTCACTCAGCTCGTCGACCAGCTCCCGGTGTTTGCCGAGGGCCAGATCGGCCTCGATGCGCTGTTCCAGGACGCCTTGCCGGGTCTCCGCCAGCTCCGCCAGGTGCGGTGAGCTCAACGGGCCGGTGCGGACGTCCGACAGCGCGGGCCCGCGCCACTGGGCGAGGGCGAGGGTGAACATCTCCGACGCGGTGCGGTGCTCCCCGGCGGCGGCGGACAGGCGCCCGCGCCGCGTCAGGTCGGTGAACAGGAACCGGTCGTGGTCGGTCGTCTCCAGGGCCAGCTGGTAGCCCTGGTTCCTGGTGAGCAGCAGACGGCTGTGGTCGCCGCGGGGGCCGCGCAGAGCCTGGCGTATGTGGAGCACGTAGGTCTGGAGCGTGGACATCGCGCTCTTCGGGGGAGTCGATCCCCACAGCTCGGTGATGCAGTCGCCGGCCCGCACCATCCGCGGTGCGTTCAGCATCAGGAAGGCGAGGAGCTGGCGCGGCTTCGGTGCGCTCGGCACCAGATTCACGTCGGAATCGGACAGTAAGAGGGGGCCGAGAACGCCCGACTTCATAAAGAATTCCTATCCCCGTGGTGTCGTAACACTTCGAACAGGCATCCTGTTTTTCGTTTCGAGGATAGGCATGTAACGTTTTCGACGTCAAACGGAATGGGGACTTATAATTAATTCGGTCAGCCGGCCGGTTCTTTTTCCGGACGGTATTTCGGTACGGTAATCCGGCGGCCGGGTGATCCGCGGCGTCCGGGCCCGAGGCGCACAGGCACGGGACGCCACCCGCCGGGAAACGGGTGGGCGACGACGGGGCCCCGGACCACGGGGGTCCGGGGCCGCGTTCGGAGCGGACGGTTACCGCCGGGCGGCCCGGCGCAGCGCGTCGACGCGGTCGGTGCGCTCCCAGGTGAAGTCGGGCAGTTCCCGGCCGAAGTGGCCGTAGGCGGCGGTCTGGGCGTAGATCGGGCGCAGCAGGTCCAGGTCGCGGATGATCGCGGCCGGGCGCAGGTCGAAGACCTCCTTCACGGCCTTCTCGATGGCGGCCTGCGGGACGGTGGCGGTACCGAAGGTCTCCACGAAGAGGCCGACGGGTTCGGCCTTGCCGATGGCGTAGGCGACCTGCACCTCGCACCGGGAGGCCAGACCGGCGGCGACGACGTTCTTGGCGACCCAGCGCATGGCGTACGCGGCGGAACGGTCCACCTTGGAGGGGTCCTTGCCGGAGAAGGCGCCGCCGCCGTGGCGGGCCATGCCGCCGTAGGTGTCGATGATGATCTTGCGGCCGGTCAGGCCCGCGTCGCCCATCGGACCGCCGATCTCGAAGCGGCCGGTGGGGTTGACCAGCAGCCGGTGGTCCTCGGTCTCCAGCTTCAGGCCCTCCTGGGCCAGTTCGTCCAGGACGTGCTCGACGACGTGCTCGCGCACGTCGGGGGTGAGCAGGGCGTCCAGGTCGATGTCACTGGCGTGCTGCGAGGAGACGACCACCGTGTCCAGGCGCTTGGGCTTGCTGCCCAGATACTCGATGGTGACCTGCGTCTTGCCGTCCGGGCGCAGGTAGGGCACCGTCCCGTCGCGCCGCACCTCCGACAGCCGCCGCGACAGCCGGTGGGCCAGGTGGATGGGCAGCGGCATGAGGCTGGGCGTCTCGTCGCAGGCGTACCCGAACATCAGGCCCTGGTCGCCGGCGCCCTGCAGCGCCAGCCGGTCCTCCTGCGCCGGCGAGGAGCCGTCCACCCGCTGCTCGTAGGCGGTGTCGACACCCTGGGCGATGTCGGGGGACTGGGCCCCGATGGAGACGGACACCCCGCAGGAGGCGCCGTCGAAGCCCTTGACGGAGGAGTCGTAGCCGATCTCCAGGACGGCCTCGCGCACGAGGGCGGGGATGTCGGCGTACGCAGTGGTGGTGACCTCGCCCGCGACATGGACCTGACCGGTGGTGATCAGGGTCTCCACGGCGACGCGGGCCGTGGGGTCCTGGGCGAGGAGGGCGTCGAGGATCGTGTCGCTGATACGGTCGGCGATCTTGTCGGGATGGCCTTCGGTGACCGATTCCGAGGTGAAGAGCCGAGCAGACATGAGAACTCCTGAGGGTCGGGGCGACGGGGCATGGATCAGGGCGTGCGGTGACGTTCCAGGGCGTGGTCCACCAGGGAGGCGGCCGCGCCCGTGTACGCGGCGGGATCGAGCAGATCCGCCAGTTCCGCGGGGCCCAACGAGGGCCCGACGAGCGGGTGTTCGGACAGGACGTCGGCGAGCGGGCGCCCGGTGCGCGCGGCGGTCTCGGCCGACTCGGACAGCACCCGCTTCGCCGTCGCCTTGCCGAACGCGGGCGCCAGCACCGCGACGATCCGCTCGGACGCCATCAGGGCGCCGGACGCGGCCGCGTTCGCCCGCATCCGCTCCTCGTGGACGACCAGCCCCTCGCACAGCTCGACGGCGGTGTGCGAGGCGCCGCCCGCCAGCCGCAGACACTCCCGCAGCAGCAGCCATTCGGCGTGCCAGACGCCACCCGAGCGCTCGTCCTCGGTGACCAGGCACTGCGTCAGCGCGCCCGCCAGCGCGGGCACCTGGAGCGCGGCCGAACGGATCAGCGTGGTCAGCACCGGATTGCGTTTGTGCGGCATCGCCGAGGAGGCGCCCCGCCCGGCCACGGGCGGCTCGGCGACCTCACCGACCTCGGTCCGGCCCATCGACTGCACGTCCACGGCGATCTTCCCCAGCGCCCCGGTCACGAAGGCGAGCGCCGCGGCAGCGTCCGCGACGGGGGAGCGCAACGCGTGCCAGGGCAGCGGGGCCTCGGCCAGCCCGGTCTCCGCCGCGAACGCCTTCGACAGCGCCGCCGCGTCCGCGACCGGCGCGCCGTCCACCGCCGCGTACTCCAGATAGCCGGCCAGGGTGCCCGCCGCACCGCCGAGCGAGACGGGCAGCCCGCCGTCCAACAGCCGGCCCACGCGGCCGGCCGCCTCCCGCACCAGCAGCCCCCAGCCGGCCGCCTTCAGCCCGAAGGTGATCGGAACGGCGTGCAGCGTCAGCGTCCGCCCGGCCATCAGGGTGTCCCGGTGCCGCGCCGCCAGCCCGTCCAGCGCCGCCGCGACGCGCAGCAGGTCGGCGTGGACCAGGCGCAGCGCCCGGTCGCAGACCAGCATGGCGCCGGTGTCGAAGATGTCCTGACTGGTCGAACCACGGTGCACGTAGTCCGCCGCCTCCGGGTTCTCCTCGGCGACGACCGCGGTGAGGGCCCGGACCAGGCCCACCACCGGGTTGGCGCTCTCCCGGGCGGCGACGGCGAGCCGGCGCACGTCGATCCGCTCGGCCCGGGCGGCCCGGGTGATCGCCGCGGCGGCCCACGCGGGCAGGGTGCCGAGCCCGGCCTGGGCGCGTGCCAGCGCCGCCTCCGCGTCCAGCATCGCCTGGAGCCAGGCCTCGTCACCGACCGCCCGCTCCACCGGAGTGCCCGCCCGCACCGGGGAGAGCAGCCCCGAGTCGAGACCCGCCGGGTGCGCCGTCATGCGGGTGCCTCCGTCAGCGTCCTGCCCGGACGGCCCGCGGAGGCGTCCGCGGCGGCGGGGTCGAGGGCCAGGACCGCCCGCGCGATGGCGTCGGAGTCGCCCAGGGTCACCGAGTTCACGCCGGGCCTGATGCCGGCCGCGGTCACCCAGTGCACCGCCTCCGTCGGCACCCCGTACGCGAAGCGCCGCGGATGACTGCGGCCGTAGGCGTCGACCAGGTGGTACGGGCGCTCGGTGACCTCGAGGCCGCCCGTCTCGTAACTCGTGCCGCACGCGCCGGGAATGCGGAACGGACGGCACTGCCCGCTGGACAGCAGCCCGCGCAGCAGCGGATCGGCGGTCCGGCGCACATCGGGCTCCGGCAGCCGCGCCTCCACCAGTACCCGGGCGGGCACCGGGGCACCGCCCACACCGTCCGACTCGGCGACGAACGCGCCCGCCGTGCCGTCGACGCGCACCCGCATGCCCGGACCGATCAGGTCCAGGACACCCGCCTCCAGCAACGCGATCAGCTCCTCGACGCGCGAGGAGGGCGGCCCGATCGACAGGAAGGCGTTCAGCGGGGTGTACCAGCCCTCCACCTCGTCCCGGTAGGACGTGCCGTCCAGGCCGCCGTGGTCGAGGGCGAGCCGCACCTCGTTGCGCAGGTCGCGCAGCACGTCCAGGGCCGCCTTGAGCGGTCCGCTCACGTTGCCCGCCCGGGCCTCGCGCACGTCGGAACGCAGATGCTCCAGCATCCAGCGGCGGAACTCCGCCCGGTCGGCGAACTCCCCGTCGCCGTACGGCCGGAAGATCCGCTCCCAGTCCCACCGCTCCTCGCGCGGGATGCGGTAGGTGTCGAGCAGCCGCTCGGTGTGGCCGGAACCCTCGGGCAGCGAGACGAACCGCTGCGTGAACTCCTCGCGTTCGGCCTCCCGGCCCCGGCAGCTCAGCAGCGTCCCGTAGTAGACGCTCTCCACCTCCCGGGCGATCAGCGGCCACAGGTCGGTGCCGAAGTACACCCGTTCCCCGTCCACCGCGCGCTCCCGCAGCGCCGCGACCACCTCCTCGGTCAGCACGCGCGGCTCGTGACGGCCGTGCGCACCCTTCTCGTTGGCGCCGCGGGCGTGGTACGGGATGCCGCGCCGCGAGCCCGCGACGATCCGCGGCTCGCGGCCGCAGGGGCGGTAGACGAGACGCTCGCCGACCCGGTCGAAGCGGCCGCCGCGCCCCACGGTGAGCAGCGCCATGTGGTCGAAGAAGTTCAGTCCGAGCCCGCGCAGCAGCACCGTCTCACCGGAGCGCACGTGCGACAGGTCCAGGTCGGCCGGGTTGGCCGGCAGGACGTGCAGCAGCCCGTGGGCCCGCGCGCGCTGCGTGAACTGGCGCTGGGCGGAGGAGACGGAGGCCGGCACGTGTCCCTGGGAGAGAACGACCGCGTCGAGGCCGTCGATGACCTCCCCGTCGGACAGGACGACCTGCTGCGCGCCGTCCTCGGGCCGCTCCCGCAGGGCGACGGCCCGGGCCTGGTGCACCCGCACCCGTACGTGCGGCGGGGCGTGGGACACCACCCGGGCGAAGACGTCCTCCAGGTAACGGCCGTAGAAGGCCCGGGTCGGGTAGTCGTCCGGGCCGATGCGGCGCGCTTCGGCGAGCACGGCCTCGTCGTACAGCGGCGCCTCGCGGGACCCGTCGCCGAGCGTGCGCGCCCATTCGTACAGGCTGGGGCCGGGCTCGACGGGGCCGTCCATCTCCACGCTGGCGTCGGTGAACACGGTCACCTGGGAGGCGACGGTGTTCATCAGCAGCACACGCGGCTGTCCGGTGCGCCACACCCGTCCGGCTCCGGGACGGTAGGGGTCGACGACGTGCACGGTGACCGCCCGGTGAGCGGGCGCGGAGCGTTCGTTGGCGCACAGCCGCTCCAGGACCGACAGACCGCGCGGTCCCGCACCGACGAGGCACAGGTCGAGGTCACCGCTGGGCATAGGGAGACTCCATGGGTGTCAGGGGAGGGCCGGGACGCGGGGAACGCCTCATACCGGTGCGGCGATCAGCAGACTCGTCTCGAGGGCGAGGGAGTGCACGCTCTCCAGCCGCAGGCCCGCGGCGCCCAGGACGGAGCGGTATCCGTCGAGGGTGCGCTCGCGGCCGCCCGCCGCCATCAGCAGGTGCAGGTCCCACAGCAGCGGCAGCACGGGCGCCGTGCCGTCGGTGGCGACGACCCTCTCCAGCACCAGCAGGCGGCCCGTGTCCGCCATGGCCTCGCGGACGTTGGCGAGGAGCGTCACGCATCGTTCGTCGTCCCAGTCCTGGAGCACCCGGGACAACAGGTACACGTCGTGGCCCGCGGGGACCTTGTCGAAGACGTCGCCCGCGACCGTCTCGAACCGGTGGGCGTCGACGGTGGCGCCCAGGTGCCGCTCGGCCACCGGCAGCATGTGCGGCAGGTCGAAGACGGTCCCCGTCAGGTGCGGATGGGCCTGGAGCACGGCCGACAGCAGCAGTCCGCTGCCGCCGGCCACGTCGACCACGGTGTGCGCCCGCGTGAAGTCGAAGGCCGCCGCGACCTCGGGGAAGAACACGTTGCCGGCGTTCATGGCGCGCAGGAACCGCGGCCCGGCGTCCGGCTCGTCGCGCAGATGGGCGTGCAGCGAGGTGCCGAAGGCGTGCTCGAAGCCGGAGGTCCCAGTACGGATCGCGGGGACCACCGCACCCCAGGCGCGGTGGAACTCCTCCCCGTACAGCAGCACCATGTCGCGCATGGACTGTTCCCCGTCGGCGACGAGGAGCGCGCCCACGTCGGTGAGCCCGTAGCCGCCCTCCTCGTCGCCGCTGAACACGCCGAGCGCCGCGAGCAGCCGCAGCAGCCGCGCCAGGCCGTCCTCGCTGGCGCCCGTGCGTTCGGCCAGCGCCGGGACGGTGCGGTCTCCGGCGGCGATGTGGTCGGGCAGCGACAGCGCGGCCGCCGCGTGCAGGGCCTGGGCCCGCCACGTGCCGGTGATCAGATCGACCACCTGACGTGCCGCCGTCGTCTCGGTACCGGACATGATCAGACCTTCCGTACGGGGGAGGACACGGCGAGCGCGGGGTCGCCGGTGCGGGACAGGACGGTGCGCAGGCGTTCGCGCAGCAGGCGCTTGAGGACCTTGCCCGTCACCCCCACGGGGAGTTCGGAGCGGTCGGCGGCCAGCAGCAGGCCGCCGAGCGGTGCCAGGCCCTCGCGGACCAGGGCCGCGTTGCAGGAGGCGAGCAGCCGGGCCGCGTCGCGCTCCTCGCCGTCGGTGAACAGGACGACCGCCAGGGGACGGGAGTACCCCGGGGACTCCGGATCGTCGACCGCGACGACCGCCGCGTCCAGCGCCTGCGTCGCGAGCAGGACGACCTCCTCCGCGGGCAGGCTGTGCACGGGACCGCCGGCGGTGTGGATCACGTCGGGAGTGCGGTCCAGGTGGTACCAGGTGCCGTCGCGGTCGCGGCGCATGATGTCACCGGTGAGGAAGTACCCGTCGACCGTCGACTCCTCGGTCAGGTCGGGCTCGTCCAGATAGCCGGCGGTGATGCTGGGTGTGCGCACACCGAGCCGGCCGGCCTGCCCGTCGGGCAGTTCACGGCCCTGCTCGTCGAACACGGCCGCCTTGCGCACCACCTTGGCGGGCAGGCCGATGTGGCGTGCGTACCGGGTCGTCTCGGGTGTGTAGGCCTGCTTGAACAGCACCATGCCCATCTCCGACGAGCCGAGTCCGTCGAGGTAGCGCGAGCCGTTCAGCACCTTGCCGTTCTCGGTGCGCCGGCCCAGCGCGATCAGCGGCCGGATGTGCCGCTCGTGGGAGGCGTCACCCATGCCGTGCCACGTGTGCAGGTGCCGGGCGGCCTCCGGGCTGATCTGCTCGGTGGGTATCTCGGCCAGGGTGAGCGGGAAGGCCAGCACGGTGGTGGGGTGGAACAGGTTGACCGCCCGCGCCACGGCCTCGCCGCTCGCGTCGTCCAGGATCAGTGTCGGGATGCCGAGCATGATCGCCAGGCTGAGATAGCTGATGCCCGCCGAATGGCTGTGCGGCAGGGCCGTCAGCAGCCGGTCGGAGCGCAGGGAGGGGAAGGACCACAGCCGTTCCCGCTTGCCCGCGAAGAACGAACCGTGGTGGAACACAGGCGCCTTGGGCCGGCCGGTGGTGCCCGACGAGTGCGAGATCATGACCAGGTCACCGGCGGCGTGCCGGTACGGGAAAGCGGGCATCGGCCGGGGCGGCAGCGCGGCGGTGGCGGCGAGCGAGGCGATGTCCGCGACCTCGGGCGTGGCCTTCCCCGGCGCGTCCGCCTCCCAGGCGTCCGCGAGGCCCTTGAGCAGGTCGCCGTCACCCACCAGCACCGTGGTCCGGGTGCGCAGGAAGTACTCGGCGGCCGTCGCCGGGGCCATCTTCGGGTTGCAGTGCACGGCCGCGGCACCGAGCGACGTGATGGCGATGTGGTGGATCAGGCCGAGCAGCCCGTCGCGGGTGTGCAGGCCCACGTGCGCCCCGGGCCGCACCCCGTGGCCCCGGTACCAGTGGGCGTAACGGATCGCGGCGACGCGCACGTCGTCCAGGGACATCGCCTTCGGTACGCCCGTCGCCCAGTGGGGGGAGGACACATCGGGGTGGAACAGCAGCGGACGGTCCCGGTCGCGGGCGATGCGCCACGCGCGCCAGAAGAAATTCCCCGCCCCCAAATCCCGGTCCGTGTGCAGGCGCAGGCGTTGCGCGACGGACCTGTGGGTGCCGGACAGGAACATAGGAATACCTCACACTCCGCAGTGATGCGCCGAATTCATCGGTCACCGGTGAGACATCGCGGCCCGTGATACCCCAGCGGTTCGGTAAAGGTTCGTGGCGGAGTCTCCAACCGGCTGCTAAAGGGCCGATGGAAAGCCGTCCCGGGCGCCGATCTTGCTTCGTTCTTCAGAGCGGGTTGCGACGATCGCACCGGTTCGATCGAGAGAAGGCTGGAGGCCGCGTCGGATGGACGACCCGCTGACAACCCCGGTAGCCGTGGTCGGCGGCGGTCCGGTCGGATTGATGCTCGCGCTGCTGCTGGACCGGCAGGGAGTACCGTGCGTGGTCCTCAACACCCAGGCGGGCGTGCCCGATCAGCCGCGCGGCAGCACCCACAACGCGCGGACGATGGAGCACTACCGCACACTGGGACTGGCCGAGCGGATCCGCCGGCTCGGTCTTCCCGCCGGCCACTCGGCCGGCATCTCCTTCTTCACCCGCTACAACGCGCACGAACTGGCGCTGCTGCCCTGGCCCGGCAGCGGCGACGTGCTGCGCCGGCGGATCGCGGCCGACCGCACGGACCCGACCCCGGAACCCATGCACCGGGCCAACCAGATGTACGTCGAGCGGCTGCTGCTCGACCACGCGCGCACCCGGCCGCGCATCACGCTGCGCTACGGCTGGACGGTCACCGCCCTGCACGAGAGCGCGCGGCACGTCGACGTCGTGGCCGAACGCGACGGGGCCCGGAGCGTGTTCCGGGCCGGGTTCGTCGCGGGCTGCGACGGCGGCCACAGCCTGGTCCGGCGCCACCTCGGCATCCGCTACGAGGGAGAGGGCACCCTCGACCAGGACATCCTCGGACGCCGCTCCACCGCCGCCCACCTGCGGGTGCCGACGCTGTACCGGGACTTCCTGCGGGATCGCGGCGCATGGAGCAACTGGGTCGTCAACGCGGACCTCGCGCTGAACCTGATCGCGCTCAACGGCGTGGACGAGTTCTTCCTCCTCACCAGCTCCGTCGACCCGGACACGGCGACCGACGCCGAACTGGTGCGGCTGGTGCAGCGGGCGGCGGGCGAGCCCCTGCCGGTCGAGGTGCTCAGCCACCGGCCCTGGACCGCGGGCGCGGCGCTGGTCGCCGAGTCCTTCGGCACGGGCCGCATCCGCCTCGCCGGCGACGCCGCGCACCTGTTCACACCCAACGGTGGCTTCGGCATGAACACCGGGGTGGACGACGCCGCCAACCTCGCCTGGAAACTCGCGGCGGCCGTGGCCGGCTGGGCGGGCCCGGACCTCCTGGACACCTACGGCGTCGAGCGCCGGCCCATCGCCCTGCGCAACACCTCGGCGGCCCGGACCCTCGGCCAGGGACTCGGCGCCGTCGACCGGCCCGCCTGGCTGGAAGCGGACTCCGCATCCGGCGAGGCCGCCCGGGTCAAGACCGGAGCGGAACTGGCCGAGTACGGGATGCGCACCCTGGACACCCTCGGGGTGCAGCTGGGCGCCCGCTACGACGGCTCACCGATCGTCGCCGGGGACGGCACGGGGCCGGTGCCCGACTCCTTCGCCGCGTACACGCCCTGTGCCATGCCGGGCGGCCGTGCACCCCACCTGTGGCTCGACGACCGCCGCACGGACGGCAGTTCGCTGTTCGACCGGTTCGGCCCCGGGTTCACCTTGCTGCGCCTCGGCCCCCGCCCACCCCGGACGGACCGGATCGAGGCCGCGGCGGCTGCCCGGGGCGTGCCGCTGCGCACCCTGACGCTCGACGATCCGCTCGCGCGCGAGGTGTACGAGCGTGATCTGGTGCTGATCCGCCCCGACCAGCACGTCGCCTGGCGCGCCGACCGGGAGCCCGGTGACCCCGGGGCGCTCCTGGCACAGGTCACCGGGTGGCCGGACGGGGCGGCGCGCCCACCGGGCCCGGCCCGCGGGCGGTGGTGAACAAGCGCTGAACAGGTCCCCGTGACGGGGCCGGCACGACTTGAGCGACGGTAGAATCCGCGCGGATCGCGACGTTTGACCGGGTATTGCGGCGGGATGACCTCCGCCGGCCCGCCCGGGCGACGATGGGGGAGTCACATGGAGTTTCGCGTTCTCGGTCCTCTGAACGTGTGCGACGACGACGGCCGCCACAGAACCCCGACGGCGCCGAAACAACGGCAACTGCTGTCGCTCCTGGCGCTCAACGCGAACCACGTGGTGTCCGTGGCGCAGATAGTCGAGGAGATATGGGAGTACCGCCCGCCGTCGAGCGCGGTCGCGGCGGTGCACACCTACGTCATGCAGTTGCGCCGCTTCCTGGACGGGGCCCGGCGCGGCCCGGGACGCACCCCCGGCCGGCTGCAGACCCGCGACCAGGGATACCTGCTGAAGCTGAACGCCGGCGAACTGGACCTGGACCGCTACGAGCAGCAGGTGCGGGCCGCGCGCGCCGTCCTGGACGCCGGCGAGTACACCGAGGCCGCCGAGCAGTTGCGCGCCGCCGAGATGATGTGGACGGGGCCGATGCTCGTCGACGTGCCGACCGGACCGCTGCTCAGGGCCGCCATCGAGGTCGTCGAGCGTGACCGGCTCGACGCCGTTCCGCAGCGGCTGGGCGCCGAACTGCGCCTCGGCAGGCACCATGAGATCCTCGGCGAACTGACCGCGCTGGTGCATCAGTACGGCACGCACGAGGATCTCGTCGCGCACCTCATGCTCGCCCTGTACCGGTCGGGCCGGCAGGCCGACGCGCTGATGGCCTACCACCGGCTGCGGGCCCGGCTGCGGGAGGAACTCGGCACCAGGCCGTCGGCGCGGCTGCAACGCCTGCACACGCGCATGCTCTCCGGGGACCAGCGGCTGGAGCCGCCCTCGAGCTCGCGCTCCCGGCAGTCGCTCAACCTGCTGGCCGAGCGCACCGTCCCCGCCCCCCGGGACTCGGTGGGCGACGGCGGGCTGGTCCGGGTCTGACGGCTCTGCGGGGGAGCCGGGCGGCGCGGGAGGCGCTCTCCGGCCCGCCGCGGACGCCGTACGAGGTCGACGGCGTCGAGGACGTCCCGTGGCCTGACGGCGGCCGGACCGTTCAGTCACCGGTTCGCGCAGGCCACGGCCGTGGCCGGACCGGTTCGCGCGCGGGCCGTGTCGACCACGGGGTGGCCGCGACGCCGGGTGCGCGGCGGCCGGGGACGTACGGACGCCGGTGCGGGCGGCGCTCCCGGCCCAGGGGGCGAGCGGCCCGGCTCCGCGCCCGGCGGTCCGGGCCGGACGGGCGGAGGCCCGGCAGGAAGAGCAGGGCGCCGACCAGTGCCGGTCCCATCAGCAGGGCTGCCGCCCCGAACGCCTGCCCGGCCCCGGCGGCCACCCCGGTGCCACGGCCGCACACCGCCACCGCGAGCACCGTGCCCAGCGCGGTCCCGAACTGTCCCGCGCACTGCACCAGGCCCGCCGCGAGCCCCGCTCCGCTGCCCCGGAACCGGGCCAGCGCCACGACCTCGCACGACATCCAGATCAACGGAAGCCCCGCGCCGGCCAGGACCAGCCCCGGCAGCATGCCCGAGACGTACCCCGGTGCGTGCGAGCGGGCGGCCAGCGTCCACAGGCCCGCCCCCAGGAGCAGACAGCCGAGCGCACACGGCAGGCGCGGACCGTACCGGGTGAGCAGCGCGCTGCAGGCCCGGCCCACGACGAAGATGCCCCCGACCATGGGAAGCAGCGCCACTCCGGCTGCCGGCGCGCCGAACCCGTAGGTCTCGCGCAGCCGCATCCCGCCGAGGAAGGCGACAGGTGCGGCGGCCGCCGACACGAGCAGGACGCCGGCCGCGCCGCACATCAGGTTCCGGTCGCGTATCAGGGACGAGGGCAGCAGCGGGTGGGGACATCGGCGTTGCCGGTGCGCGAAGAGGGCCGCCGACGCGGACGCGGCGAGCGCCGCGTACGCCGTGTACCGGTCCGCGCCGTGAGCGGCCAGGCGGACCAGGGTGTACACGGCCGCGAGCGATGCGCCGGTCAGCGCGGCGGCCCCGGCCAGGTCGAGGCGGGCACCGCGGGTACGGGGCGGATCGGGCAGCGGGGTGCGGCGCGACACCACCAGGGCGACGGCGATCACGGGGACGTTGATCCAGAAGGCCCAGCGCCAGTCGAGGCCGCTGACCACGAGGCCGCCGCACACCACACCGGCCACCGAGCCGGCGCCGCCCGCGCCCGCCCACAGGGCCAGGGCCCGGGCGCGCTGCTGCGGTGCGGCCGCCGTCACCAGAAGCGACATCGCGGCGGGCACGAGTACGGCCGCTGCCAGCGCCTGCCCGGCGCGGGCGAGGACGAGAAGCGGGCCGCTGGGGGCGGCGCCGCACAGGGCCGAGGCCACGGCGAAGGCGCCCATGCCGTGCAGGAACAGACGCCTTGCCCCGGCCAGATCGGCCAGCCGGCCGCCCAGCAGCTGGAGCCCGCCCACCAGCAGCACGTAGACGTTGGTCACCCATTGCACGGCGTCGAGCGACATCGACAGGTCGCGCCGGATGTCGCTGAGGGCGAGCGTCACGATGCCGCAGTCGGCGTTGGCGAGCAGCGGAGCGAGCACCGCCAGGGCGAGCAGCCGGCGGTCCAGCGGGGGCGCCGCGCGGTCGCGTGGGCGAGCAGGGGCGGCCAAGGCCATGACGGCTCCAGGGAGTTGACATCGATGCCGCCGCGCCGGCCCCGGAGCGGGGCGGACGGAAAGAAGCGGCCCGCGGTCCGCCGTGCGGATCGGCGCCGAGGAAGCGGCGCCTCCCGGTGCGGGCGGGCACGGCGAAAAGGCCACGCACCGGGGCGGTGGCCGGCGGTGACACGGCTGCGAGCCCGGCGATCCGAACGAGTGGCGGCCCTGGGGCCGCGAGACATCACGGCGGGCAGGACAGGAAAGGGGGTGAGGCGGGCGGGGCCCGCGGCAGGGCGCCCGCGACGGCGGGGCGCTGCGGTGGCACGCGGGAGCGAGCGGGGCGCGGCGAAGGCGCGCGGAGCGAGCGGGGCGCGCGGAAGGCGGCCGGGCGGTGCGGAGTTCCCGGAGGACGTCCGTGCCGCCGCGGAAGGCACGGACGGTCTTGGGCGGTGCCGTCGCGGAGCCGGGTCCGGGAGCGGACGGAACCCCTGCGGCCCTCCGCGGACACCGGGGGCCGGCGGCAGACGGCCCCCGGTGCGGAAGCCGCGCACAGCACCGCCGGCGGCGCCGGCGGCCCGCGCGGATCAGGTCACCGCACGCCGCCGGCGGCCGTGGTGCGTCGTACGCCCGGCCGCGGTGCGGCGGCCGGGCACGGGCGGAAGGGCCGGGCTGCGCCGGCCCTCCCGCACGGTGGTGCTCAGAGCTCCTTGAGGAGCCCGCCGTCCACGACGAACTCGGCACCCGTGGTGCTGCCGGAGCGCGGCGACGCCAGCAGCACGACGGCGTCGGCCACCTCCTGCGGCTCCACGAAGCGGCCCGTGGCCAGGTTCAGCATCTCCGGGACGACGCTGTTGATGACGTTGTCCTTGTCGGTGCCGGCCTGGGAGGCGATCATGTCGGCGACGCCGCCCTCGTCGGTCCACCACGGCGTGCGCACCACACCGGGCGACACCGTGTTCACGCGGATGCCCTGGGGGGCGAACTCGCCCGAGAGCACCTTGGTGATGTTGCTCAGGGCGGCCTTCGCCGCACCGTAGTCGACGTTGATCGGCGAGGGCTGCCGGGCGTTGCCGGAGGAGATGTTCACGATCGCGCCGCCGCCGCGCTGCTGCAGGTGCGGGATGGCGGCACGGATGGCACGCACGGCCGAGAACAGGTTGAACTCGAACATGGCACGCCACTCCTCGTCGGAGGCGTGCAGGAACGAGCCGCGGGGCAGGGTCACGCCGGGCGGCGGGCCACCCGCGTTGTTCACCAGGATGTCGAGCCCGCCGAACTGCTCCACGGCGCGTTCGACGACCTGCGCCGGCGCGTCCTCGTCCATGAAGTCGGCCGGGACGTGCACGAGGTTCGGGCCGGCCAGCGCATCCAGTTCCGGGGTGCTCTTGCGGGAGGTGGCCACGACCTTGGCGCCCTCTTCGAGGAGCGTGCGGACGATGGCCAGGCCGATGCCCTTGGAGGCGCCGGTGACGACGGCGACCCGGCCGGAAAGCTGCAGATCCATAAGGTTCCTTCTCGATGGTCGGCCCCGCCCTGAGGTGGGGGAGGAGCGCGGTGCGGTGTGCTCTCGTCATGGGAAACACCGCCGTGCCCGAAGGTGTTGCAGGCGATGTCCACCGGGCCGGCGGGATCAGCGGTGCCAGCGCATGACCTCCTCCGGAAGCTCCTCCAGCTCCGCGATCTCCGACGGCTTGCGGTCCATGTACCGCGGGTCGCACCCCTGGTGCCCCAGCAGCCGGGCGATCGGGGCCAGCACGGTGAACAGGGCGCGCTGCAGCGCCCAGGGGGGCGAGGTGAACCGCACCACGTCGCCGAACTCCAGCGTGGTCACCGCCTGTTGCAGCAGCCGGGGCATGCCCTCGGGTGTGGTCTTGCCGTCCTGCGCGAGCCCGAAGAGCTGGCGCAGCACCAGCTGCTCGAAGCGGTCGCTGTTGGTGCGGATCTCGCAGATGTGAAAGGCCTGCTCACCGCTGCAGTTCCACCAGCGGTGCCGGATGCCGGGCTGGATGAGCACGCTCTGCCCGGGCTTGTCGAGGGTCACCTGGCGCCCGCCGATCAGGAAGGCGACCTTGCCCCGCACCAGCGTGAAGCGTTCCTCGCTCACCGGGTGCAGGTGCTCTCCCGACACGGCGCCGCCGGGCTCGGAGTACACGTCCATCACGGTGCGCGCCCCGTCCGTGTGCGAGGACGGCGTTCTGATCACGACCCGCTCCCTGCACCGCGGGTTCTCGTACACCTCACCGACGCTGACCGTCACCGGCCCCGCCTCCTTCCACCATGGCGAATTCAGCCTGGACTCCGATGGTGGCGACCGGCGGGCCGTCCGACACTCCCCATCTTGCGGTCGTATCCCGGAATGCCCCGTTCAGGGATTCGACCGCAAGATCCGGGGTGTTTTCCGCGATGGCTGATTCGTACTGTCGCGGCGCAGGTCAACGCGTGAAGCGGTGCGCCGAAAATGGCGAGAACGGGAGACGTAGAGTGCGCGACAACAGTGGGATAGGCCGCAGGCGGTTCTTCACGACCGCCGCCGCGCTGGGCGGCACGGCCGCCGTGGGGGGAGCGCTCGCCGGGCGGGCGGCGGCAGCGGAGCAGGAGGCCACGACCGTCACGTTCGCCCCGGTGACGGTGACCCCGGCGGACGCCCAGTACGGGGAGCTCGTGCACGGCATGAACAACCGGTACGTCGGCAGCCCCGAGTCCGTCCAGATCGTGGACGACGTCTCCCAGGTGGCGGGCGTGGTGCAGGCCGCCGTCACGGCCGGCAAACGTCTGACCGTGCGCTCCGGCGGCCACTGCCTGGAGGACTTCGTCTTCAACCCCGAGGTCCAGGTGGTGCTCGACCTGTCCAGGCTCGACAAGGTGTACTACGACGCCGGGCGGCGCGCGTTCGCCGTCGAGACGGGCGCACAGCTCCTGGACGTCTACACCCTGCTCTACCAGGTGTACGGCGTCACCGTGCCCGGCGGCATCTGCTACTCCGTGGCGGCCGGCGGTCACGTCAGCGGCGGCGGCTGGGGCCTGCTGTGCCGCCAGCTCGGCCTGATCATCGACTACCTGTGCGCCGTCGAGGTGGTCGTCGTCGGCGCCGACGGCAAGGTGCGCACCGTCGTGGCGACCAACGACCCGGGCGACCCCAACCGCGAGCTGTGGTGGGCCCACGCGGGCGGCGGCGGAGGCAACTTCGGTGTCGTCACGCGCTACTGGTTCCGCACACCCGGCGCCACCGGCACCGACCCCAAGAAGCTGCTGCCCAAGCCGCCCCGCGAGGTGTACCTGGTGGCGCAGGCCTGGCCGTGGGAGACCATGACGGAGACGAAGTTCTCCCGGTTGGCGCAGAACTACGCGCGCTGGTTCACCGCGCACAGCGCACCCGGCGCCCCCGAACTCGCCCTGGCCAGCTTCCTCGTGCTGACCCACAAGTCCGCCGGCCAGATCGCCATGGTCACCCAGGTCGACGCGACCGCTCCGGGCGCCCGCCAGCTGCTGGACGGTTACCTCGCCGCGATCGCCGACGGCGTCGACGTGCCGACCGTCGCCGTCACCCGCCGCTTCGCCGAGTTCGGCCCGATGGCGAGCTACGCCGAGCCGCGCAAACTCCCCTGGCTGGAGGCCACCCGCTACCTCGGCACCACCAACACCAACCTCACCGACCCGACCTACCGGCAGGAGTACAAGTCCGCGTACATGCGCGCGGCCTTCCCCGACCGCCAGCTCGCGGCGCTGTACAAGCACCTGACGCGCACGGACGTCACCCTGCCCGGCGCGTCCATCACCCTCAGCTCCTACGGCGGCGAGGTCAACCGGCTCGCCCCGTCGGCCACCGGCTATCCGCACCGCGAGTCGTTCTTCAAGATGATGTGGATGTCCCTGTGGAACGACCCCGCCGAGGACGCCGCCTACATTTCCTGGAACCGGCAGTGCTACGCGGAGGTCTACGCCGACACCGGCGGCGTCCCCGTGCCCAACGACGTCACCGACGGCTGCTACGTCAACTACCCGGACAACGACCTGAACGACCCGAAGTACAACACGTCGTCGACGCCCTGGCACGCCCTCTACTACAAGGGCAACTACCCGCGGCTGCAGCAGGTGAAGAAGAAGTACGACCCGACGAACTTCTTCCGCCACGCCCAGTCCGTCCGCCTGCCCTGACCCACGCGTGAAGGCCGCCCCGGTCCTCCCGGGGCGGCCTTCACGCGTGCGCGCAGCGGATCTCAGCGCTTGACGGCGAACGTCAGGCCGTCCGCGTAGGGGATCACGCTCAGCTCCACCCGCTCGTCGTGCAGCAGCCGCGGGTTGAAGGCGCGCAGCGCCTGCGTCTCGGAGTCCTGGGCGGACTCGTCGAGCAGGGCGCCGTGCCACAGCACGTTGTCGACGACGACGAGACCGCCGGGGCGCAGCAACTCGAGCGCGAACTCGTAGTAGGCCGTGTAGTTCTCCTTGTCCGCGTCGATGAAGACGAAGTCGAACGTGCCGGCGGCGTTCTCCTCCTTCAGCAGGTGCTCCAGGGAGGCCCGCGCGTCGCCGATGCGCAGGTCGACCTTGTCCGCCACGCCGGCCCGCTTGCAGTAGTCGAGCGCCATGGCGCCCCACTCCTCGTTGATGTCCAGCCCCACCACACGGCCGTCGGCGGGCAGCGCGAGCGCCGTCGACAGCAGGCTGTACCCGGTGAAGACGCCGACCTCGAGAGTCCGCCGGGCCCCGGTCGCCTTCAGCAGGGTCCGCATGAACTGCCCCTGCTCCGGCGAGATCTGCATCAGGTGCAGGGGAAGCTGCGAGGTCTCCTCACGCAGCTGCCGCAACAGGTCGGGCTCGCGCAGCGAGACATCGGCGACGTAGTCCTGGAGTGCGTCGGTCAACTCGACCTGGAGTCTCATGATGGGCCACCTCGTGTCGGTTACTCGAATCCGAGAAGGAATTACAGGCGCCCGCCCACACCGGTGTCAATCATTTCCGCTCTCCTGGATATTGCGCAGAAATACCCGCCGTTCCCCTCGATCGATCCTTCAGCGGACACCGGCACAATGCCCCTCAGAGAGCGCCGAATTCGAGGGCTCATTTCCTTTTCGAGGAGTGTCGATGGGCGACAGCCGACGCCGCTTTCGTGACTGCCTCGGCCGGTTCGCCACAGGCGTCACCGTGGTCACCGTCGAACACGGCGGCGGCGTGCACGGCGCCACCGTGGGCTCGTTCACCTCCGTCTCCCTCGACCCCCCGCTGGTGATGGTGTCCCTGGACCGGCGCAGCCGGATGTGCGACCTGCTCACGGGCGCGCCGTCGTTCGGCGTGAACATCCTCGCCGCACACCAGCGGGACCTGGCCCTGCACTTCGCCGGCCGGCCCCTGCCCGCCGACACCCCCGTGGCCTGGGACCCCGACGCTGCGGGACCACGCCTGGCCGGCTGCGCCGCCCACCTCGACTGCGTGCCCTGGGCCGCGTACGACGGCGGCGACCACGTGCTGCACATCGGGCGGGTGCGCGCCTTCACGACATGGGACGCGGAGCCGCTGGTCTTCCACGGCGGGGCCTTCCGCCTCCTGGACACCGCGCCCGGCCACCACGTGTGGGCGGGCACCCTCGACGGACCGGCGGACGGCGCCTGGCCGTCGGGAACCGCGGCGCTCCACATCCCCCTGGGTCACTGACCGCCACGACCGGACAAGGACACACCATGACGCTGCAGCAGGGCGAGGCCTCCGCCTCCGCACCGGCTCCCCGCACCACCCGCCCCCTGACCGGCGACGAGTACCTGGAGAGCCTGCGCGACGACCGAGAGGTCTACATCTACGGCGAGCGCGTCGACGACGTCACCAAGCACCCGGCGTTCGCCAACCCCGCCCGGATGACGGCCCGCCTGTACGACGCGCTGCACGACCCGGCCCGCCGTGACGTGCTGACCACCCGCACCGACACCGGGAGCGACGGCTACACCCACACCTTCTTCCGCACCCCGCGCAGCGTCCAGGACGTCGTGCAGGACCGTGAGGCGATCGCCGAGTGGGCCCGCCTCACCTACGGCTGGATGGGCCGCAGCCCGGACTACAAGGCGGCCTTCCTCGGCACCCTCGGCGCCAACTCCGACTACTACGCGCCGTTCCAGGACAACGCACGGCGCTGGTACCGCGAGTCCCAGGAGAAGGTGCTGTTCTGGAACCACGCGATCATCCACCCGCCCGTCGACCGCCACCGCCCGTCCGAAGAGGTCAGGGACGTCTTCGTGCACGTGGAGAAGGAGACCGACGCCGGACTCGTCGTCAGCGGCGCCAAGGTGGTGGCCACCGGCTCGGCCATCACGCACTACAACTTCATCTCGCACTACGGACTGCCGCTGAAGGAGAAGGAGTTCGCGCTGGTCGCGACCATCCCGATGGGCGCGCCCGGCCTGAAGCTGATCTGCCGCCCCTCCTACGCCGCGACGGCCGCCGTCATGGGCAGCCCCTTCGACTACCCGCTCTCCTCACGCCTGGACGAGAACGACACCATCTTCGTCCTCGACAAGGTCCTCATCCCCTGGGAGAACGTCTTCCTCTACGGCGACGTCGACCAGGTCAACGGGTTCGCCCCCAAGTCCGGCTTCATCCCGCGCCTGACCTTCCACGGCTGCATCCGCCTCGCCGTGAAGATCGACTTCATCGCCGGACTGCTGGCCAAGGCCGTCGAGATGACCGGCACCAAGGACTTCCGCGGCATCCAGTCCCGGATCGGCGAGGTGCTCGCCTGGCGCAACATGTTCTGGGCCCTGACCGACGCCGCCGCCCGCAACCCCGAGGAGTGGAAGGACGGGGCCCTGCTGCCGCGCCTGGAGTACGGCATGGCCTACCGCTGGTTCATGACCATCGGCTACCCGCGCATCAAGGAGATCATCGAGCAGGACGTCGCCAGCGGCCTGATCTACGTCAACTCCAGCGCCGAGGACTTCAAGAACCCCGAGGTGCGCCCCTACCTCGACAAGTACGTGCGCGGCTCCAACGGCTACGACGCCGTCAGCCGCGTCAAGCTGATGAAGCTGCTGTGGGACGCGGTCGGCACCGAGTTCGGCGGCCGGCACGAGCTGTACGAACGCAACTACTCCGGCAACCACGAGTCGGTGCGCAGCGACATCTACATGACCCAGATGGAGACCGGCCAGCTCGACGCGTACAAGGGCTTCGCCGAGCAGTGCCTCCAGGAGTACGACCTCGACGGGTGGACCGTCCCGGACCTCGACTCGTTCCAGGGCCTGCGCAGCGCCAGGAAGAACTTCTGGCACTGACATGACCTCCGTTCCCCTCTCGGTGGCACGGCGGCCGGGCCCGGCCCTCGCCGCCCTGTTCCTGGCCACCTTCGTCATGGGCAGCGCCGAACTCGTCGTCGTCGGCCTGCTGAAGCTCGTCGCGGGGGACCTCGCCGTGTCCGTGGACACGGCGGGCACCCTGGTCACCGCCTACGCGCTGGGCATCTGCGCCGGCGGCCCCCTGCTGACCGCGCTGACCATCCGGGTCCGGCGCCGCACCCTGGTGTGGGCGTCCCTCGCCGGATACGTGGCCGGCAATCTGCTGGCCGCCCTCGCCCCGGGCTTCGGCACCCTGCTCGCGGCCCGGGCCGTCACCGGGGCCCTGCAGGGCCTCTTCCTCGGGACGGCGTTCACGGTCGCGGCCGCCCTGGTCCCCCCGGAGCGCACCGGACGCGCGATCTCCGTGGTGTTCGGCGGTATCGCCGTCTCCACGGCGCTCGGCGTCCCGCTCGGCACCCTGGCGGCCCAGCACCTGGGCTGGCGCGCGGCGTTCACGGCCATCGTGGTCCTAGGGACGGTGGCGCTGCTGGCGGCGGCGGTGTGCGTCCCGCCGGTCGACGGCACGGGCACGGGCGGCCTGTGGGCGCAGTCCCGGCACGCGCTGGCACCCCGCGTGCTGGCCGTGCTCGGCGTCGGATTCCTGCTGCTCGGAGGCCAGTTCGCGGCGTTCACCTACATCACGCCGTTCCTGGAGGACGTCACCGGGGTGTCCGGCGCCCGGCTGACCGTCTTCCTCTTCGCCTACGGGGCCGCGACGGCCGCCGGCACCTTCCTGGGCGGCTGGGCGGCGGACCGGGACGCGGCACGCACGCTCGTCGCGGCGAACCTCGCCCTGGTCGTGGCGCTGACGGTCCTGCACGTCGCCGGCGCCTCACGGGTCCTGGTCGCCCTCGCCCTCGTGCTGTGGGGAGTGGTCGGGTTCGGCCTGGTCCCCTCGCTGCAGTACCGGGTCGGGCTGCTCGCCGGCCCCGGCCGTGACCTCGCGGCGACGCTGCCGGCGTCCGCGGTCAACGCGGGCATCGCGGTCGGGGCGGTGGCCGGTGGTGCGGCCGTCTCGCACGGCGGTGCGCGGGACGCGGTGCTGACCGGACTGCTGGTGTGCGCGGTGGCGTTGCCCGCGACGTGGGCATCGGGGCGGCTGCGCCCGGCGGTGGCCGCGCGGACGGCGGCCGCCGGGGCGGAGTCCCGCTCGCCGGGCTGAGCGGAACCCCGGCGCGGCCGGCCCCGGACTCCGTTCCGATGGAACGCGGCTGGGCGCGGGCCCACGGCCGTGTTCCCGGCGGGTCCGGTCAGCCGTACGGCGCCGTGCACGGGGCCGTCCCGCTCCGTCCTGCACCGACGTCACACGGTCGCGCCCCGGCCCGCTTCACCTGCTCGGGACGGCGGCCGGCGCGGCAACCGCGTGCCGTACCCGCACCGTCTGCGTCGGCACCGCGCGCCGCACCCGCACGGTGAACGCGGACCGCCGTATCCGCAGGGGCAGTTCGCGGCCGAGCTGCGGCGGCTCCGCCTCGCGCACGGCCGCGGCGACGGCGGCGGCGAAGTCGTCGTCCGCCGGCACCAGCCGGGCCTGCCGGAACATGGTGCGGAGCTGGTTCAGCAGCCCCGGCACCTCCTCTCCCGTCAGCACCCCGCACACCCCCTTGTCCGTCGTCGCGACGAGGACCGGCCCGAGCGACGACCCCGCCACCGCGTACCGGATGTCCGTGCCGTCGCCGCCCGCCCGGTACGCCTTGGGCGTCATGCCCAGCATCTCCGGGGCCGCCGCGTAGAAGTGACCTCCGGAGTTGAACCCCGAGCTGTACATGGCGTCGGCGATCGTCCCGGACAGCGGCAGGGCCTCGCGCACCCGGCGGGCACGCGCCGCCGCCAGATAGGCGTGCGGGGTGATGCCGGTGAACGACTTGAACAGACGGTGGAAGTGGAAGCGGCTGTAGCCGACCTTGCGGGCCAGCTCGTCGAGACTCGGCGGCAGCGGCGCCTCGTCGATGATCCGGCAGGCCCGGGCCACCGCCTCGGCCGCCGCGGCGTGCCGGTCGGAGTCGTCGGGGCAGCAGCGGCGGCACGGGCGGTAGCCCTCGGCGCGGGCGGCCTCAGGGGTCGGGAAGAAGCGGACGTTCTCCCGCAGGGCCAGCTTCACCGTGCACGAGGGGCGGCTGTACACGCCGGTCGTGGTGACCACGTAGCAGAAGTGGCCGTCCGCGCGGGTGTCCCGGTCCCGTACGGCCTGCCAGCGCGCCTCGTCACAGGGGTACAGCGTTGCGGCGGTCGTCGTCACCGTCATGCTCCGTGCCTTCCATTTCCTCTGGGAGGTCGTTTCTCATGGCTCTCGCGGCGGATGGCGCCACGGACGAAGGGGCAGCGTCCGAGGGCGGCGCGGGGCGGGCGGCCCTGCTAGTGGCGGTGCGGGAGAAGGCCGACGTGAGTGATCCGGCCGCAGCCGGACCACGGACAAGGGGGCGCCGGAGAAGGGGGCACCGGCCCGGCCCCGCCGATGCAGGGAACCCCGCCCACGCGGGGCCCGCCGTGCTCGCGCGCGCCGGACGAAGGGCGCAGGCCACCGCGTCGCCCGCCCGGGCACCGAGCCGCCCGGGCGGGTCTTCGCGTTCCGGCCGCCGTCCCCGGCTGCCGGGACGGCTCACCAGCTGATGCAGCGGCACGCCCCGGGCGGATGCGTGCGGTGCCGGCGCAGGACGCCACGGTCCCGTACGGCCTTGCCGTTGGCGGTGCGGGGCAGCTCCGGCAGCAGGTGGTAGCGGTCCGGCGCCGGCGCCCCGCCGAGGAACCGGCGGCACCAGGAACGCAGGTCCTCGCCGTCCAGTTCCGCGCTGCTCGCCACATGGGCCTCGATCGGGCCGACCCCGAGGACCACCGCGTCCGTGATGTGCCGGTGGGCCCGCAGCACCGACTCGATGCGCAGCAGGTCGACCGAGGCGTCCCCGACGCCCTGGACCCGCCCGCGCAGACGCAGCGCACCGGTACGGGGATCACACGTGACCAGGTCACGGGTGGACATCCAGCCGCCGGTCCACGGCGTGTCGTCGTACAGGTACGGGGACTCGGGGACGTGCACCTCCAGCACCCCGCCGACCACGCGGGTCCGCGCGCCGGGCACCGGAACGCCGACGACGGCGGGGCCGAAGCGGCCGGTGAGGTCGGCGGCGACGAGTCCCGTCTCGGTCGTGCCGTAGGCCTGGCCGACGCGCACCCCGTGGCGGCCGTGGAACACCGCGGGGATCTCGGGCGGCAGGGCGTCCCCGCTCGACACGGCCAGCCGGAGGTGGCGCAGCTCTTCGGGCCCGGTCCGCGCCAGCGGGCGGAAGTGGTGCGGATTGCCGAGCACCACGTGCGCGCCGGAAGCCGCCCGCACGGTCGCCGCCGCAGTGCGCGTCACCGGCAGCACCACCGTCGCGCCGACCGCGAGAGCGTGGAGCACCCCGCCGATCAGCCCGAAGGAGTGCGTGAGCGGCTCCAGCACGGCCACCCGCTCACCGGGGCGCGGTGCGCCCTCCACGGCGGCGAACCGGTCCAGTTCCGTCAGGAGCGAGCCCGGACTCCTGCCGACCGCCTTGGGGCGGCCGGTGGTACCGGACGAGAACTGCACGAGGCAGTGCCCGCCCGCCGCCGGCCGGCCGCCGGAGTGGCGGCGCACCAGCACCTCGCACTCGTCGACGAAGTCGTCCGGCCGCCCGCGGCTCTCGCCGAGCGACACCGAGAACTGCGTCGGCCGCGCCCCGGGCGGGACCGCCCCCGACCACCGGCCGGGCGGTGTCTTTCTCAGCACCACCTGGGCGCCGAGCGACCACAGCGCGAACAGCGTCCACAGGTACGTGAAACTCGCGTTGGCGTACAGGGCGACCGTGCTGTGCGCCCGGATGCCGTGCTGCGCCAGCACATCGGCCAGCCACGCCGTCTCGCGGCGCATCCTGCCGTACGTGACCTCGCGGTCCGCGGCACGCGCCCACACCTTGTCGTCGGCGTGGCGGCCGAGTAGTTCG
Source organism: Streptomyces sp. NPDC028635 (assembly GCF_040637635.1). Classification (NCBI taxonomy): domain Bacteria; kingdom Bacillati; phylum Actinomycetota; class Actinomycetes; order Kitasatosporales; family Streptomycetaceae; genus Streptomyces; species Streptomyces sp. NPDC028635. The sequence continues at coordinate 50,415 of NZ_JBEZWX010000023.1, forward strand.
GCGCCCCACCAGGACCGTTGCGTCATCGCCTCCACCGGACTCCTCGCCGCGGCGCCGGGGCCGCGACGAACGCGGCCCCGGACGCCTGTCGCCTACTTCTCGACGCAGAACTCGCCGACCGGCCAGCCCACGTGGCGCTTGTCGGTGGCCACATGACCCAGCAGTTGGTCGCCCTTCTTCAGCTCCGTCACGTTCAGCACCGCCGCGCCGGGACCGAGGACCCGCACGTGCCAGTCGTCCTGCACGATCAGGCTGACCTCCACGCCCTCCGGCGACACGGCCTTGATGCCGAGCAGCGGGCGGGACTCCAGCTTGATGCGGCCCACCACGATGCGCCGGGTGCGGCCGTCGGCGCCGACGGCGAGCACCGGGCTGCCGGCCTTGAGCTCGCTCAGGTAGTTGGTGCGGTTGTCCGCCCCGAACACATAGCTGTGCAGCGCGCCCGCGTTGATACGGAACGGCCGGGTCGGCATGTACGGCAGCGGGTGCGTCTCGCTCACGCACAGCACGAAGCCGTGCGCGTAGGAGCCCACCAGCATGCCCTCGTCCTTCTCGAAGTGCGTGCACGTGTCGATGCAGACCCGGTCACCGAGGCCGAGGTGCTCGATCGACTCGACGGTGAGCGTCTGCAGCTGCAGGTCCGGGGTCTTCACCCGCAGCATCTCCACCAGTTCGAAGACGTCGTTGGCGGAGCGCGGGGCCACCAGGACGCCCTCCGAGCCCTTCTCCAGGACGTCGACGATGATCTGCGCCTCCTCGATGTCGGAGGCCTGGCAGATCAGCTGTCCCGGCGAGGCGTCCGCCGCGGCGATCACGATCTCCAGCGGGATCTTCGTCGGGTCCTTGAACTCCACCACGGTGAAGGGGAGTTCACGTGCGGCCTCGCAGGCGAGCTTCAGGGTGGGGTCGTCGACGACGTTGACCCAGGCGGCCGTCGCCTTCTCGCCGGCGCGGTGCCGGCTCTCCAGCGCGCCGAGGCTGTCGGCGTCGACGACCTCGCGCAGCACGACCAGGTCCTCCGGGGCCTCCTCGCCGAGGCGCGCGCCGGGCGCGAGGACGCGCTTGACGGTGTTCGGCAGCAGGGCGAGGCGCTCGGGGTCGCTGTCGACGATGCCGTCGACCCGGGCGTGGATCGCGGCGTCGACGACCGCCTCGCGGTGCTCGGCGGGCACGGTCCGGAGGTCGATCCAGGCAAACTTCACAACACACCTGCCATCTCGGTCTGCGGCGCGGGCTCGGACGTGAGCTCGCGGCGGTGAATGATTGAGGCCAGTTCCCGGACCGCCTTCTCGGGCGACGGGCTGGTGAACACCCGCCGTCCCACGGCGAGTCCGGCACAACCCAGGTCCATGGCGGTGACCGCGAACTCGTACAGGTCGTGTTCGGTGGAGCCGCCGCCCGCCACCACCACCGGCAGCGGCGAGGAGGCGATCACCTCTTCCATGCGCTCCGGCGGCGCGACGAGCACCGTCTTGACGATGTCGACGCCCAGATCGGCGGCGATGTTCACCACATGGGCGACGAGCGCCGGGTCGGTCGGATCGGTCACCCGGGGACCGCGCGGATAGATCATGGCCATGAGCGGCATGCCGAAGCGGTCGCAGGCCGCGGCCACGGCGCCGAGGTCGGCGAGCTGCTCCGCCTCGGTGTCGGAGCCGATGTTCACATGGACGCTGACCGCGTCCGCGCCCAGCCGGACCGCCTCCTCCACGTCACCGACCAGCACCTTGGCGTTGACGTCGGGCGCGTGCGCGGTGCTCGCGCTCAGATGCACCACGAGGGAGCACCGCGTGAGCAGCGCCGGGGCGATCATGCGGGCCCTGCCCTTGTGGACGACGACCCCGTCGGCGCCGCCGTCCGCGATGGAGCGGACCAGGTCTCCGAACGCCGCGGCGGTGGCCACGGGCCCGTCGGACACGGAGTGGTCCAGCGGCACGAACAGGAACCGGCCGTCTCCAGGCCGGGACAATCGTGCGAGGCGTACCGACTTACCGGTGAGCGGCATGCTCGACATGACACCCCTCCTCGTTCCTGGTCACAGGGTTCGGATGGGATTCCGCTGGGGGTCCCGGGCTGAACTGTCGCAGTGGCCTCTGAAGAATCGAGCCAGGTGCGTCCCGGGCGCCGAGCACGCCGCAAGATGCGGAGTGCGGCAACCGCCGCACGGTGCCTAGCGTCGGCGGCATCCCGCGTGTGATCCGCACGCGACAGCGGGAGGGGAGGCCCCATGACGCACGGCAGGCGACAGGTGAGCAGACGGGGGGTGCTCGCGGCGAGCGCCGGGATCGGCGGCGGCATGCTGCTGCCCACCGGGCAGGCTGCGGCGCAGCCGGAGGAGCTGGTGACCGTCACCGCGGGCGACGCGCGCTACCCGGACCTCGTCCGGGGCTGGAACCAGCGGTACGTCGGACGGCCCGAGGCGGTCTACGTCCCGCGCTCGACCGCCCAGGTCGCCACCGCCGTCCGGCAGGCGGTCCGGGCGGGCAAGCGGCTCACCGTGCGCAGCGGCGGACACTGCTGGGAGGACTTCGTCTTCAGCCCCGACGTCCAGGCGGTCATCGACATGTCGGCGATGCGGGACGTGGACTTCGACACGTCCATGAACGCCTTCATGGTGCAGCCGGGCGCCCAGCTCCTCGACGTCTACGAGCGCCTGTACCGCACATGGGGCGTCATCGTGCCGGCGGGCATGTGCTTCCAGGTCGGGGCGGGCGGCCATGTCAGCGGGGGCGGCTGGGGACTGCTGTGCCGCCGGCTCGGCCTGGTCGTGGACCACCTGTACGCCGTCGAGGTCGTCGTGGTGAACGCTGACGGCGCCGTGCGCACCGTCGTCGCCACCCGCGAGGACGACGACCCGAACCGCGACCTGTGGTGGGCGCACACCGGCGGGGGCGGCGGCAACTTCGGCGTCGTCACCCGCTACTGGTTCCGCAGCCCCGGCGCGAGCGGCACGGACCCGGCCCGGCTGCTGCCCGCCCCGCCGCCCGAGGTCCTGGTCAGCGCCGTCTCCTGGAAGTGGGCCGACCTGGACGAGCGGTCCTTCACACGACTGGTCCGCAACTACGCCGACTGGCACGTGCGGCACGCCGCCCCGGGCGACCCGGCGACCGCCGTGTGCAGCCTGCTCTCCCTCAACCACGTCTCCAACGGAGCCGTCGGCCTGATCACGCACGTCGACGCGAGCGTGCCCGGCGCGGCCCGGCTGCACGACGAGTTCCTCGCCGCGGTCACCGACGGCGTCGGCGCCGCGCACGGTCCGGTCACCACGCGGATGGGCGAGCTGGCCGCGCTGCCGGACCTGGCCGCCCCGCGCCGCCTGCCCTGGCTGCAGGCCGCCCGCTACCTCGGCACGGCCAACCCCACCACCAACGACCCGACCCAGAAGAGCGACTTCAAGTCGGCGTACATGAAGGCCGGTTTCCCGCAGCGCCAACTGGCCGCGCTCCACCGGCACCTGACCCGCACGGACATCGGCAACCCGACGGGCTCGGTCATGCTCAGCTCCTTCGCCGGCCAGGTCTCGGCCGTCGCCCAGGACGCCACGGCGAGCGCCCACCGGGACGCCGCGTACAAGCTGGCCTGGATGATCTGGTGGGACGACCCGGCCGACGAGAAGGACTGCGTGCGCTGGCTGCGCGAGTTCTACGCCGACATGTACGCCGACACCGGCGGCGTCCCCGTCCCCGGCGCGGTCACCGACGGCTGCTACGTCAACTACCCCGACGCCGACCTCGGTTCGCCGGAGTTCAACCGCTCGGGCACGCCCTGGCACGACCTGTACTACAAGGGCAACTACCGCCGTCTGCAACGCGTCAAGCAGGCGTACGACCCCGGCAACGTCTTCCGGCACCGGCAGTCCGTGCGGCTGCCGGGCAGCTGAACCGGCGCCGTCGTGCAACCCGCCGACGCGGGCCGGTGTTCCTCCTGACGTACCGCGTCCGAACGAACGCCCAGAGTGCCGTCTACCACCGCAGGAGCCCCCATGCCGAACAGCCCAGCCGTGGACACCCAGGTCGCCGTCGTCGGCGGCGGGCCCGTCGGCATGCTGCTCGCCCGGGAACTGGCCCTGCTGGGCGTACGCGTCACCGTCCTGGAGAAGCTGCCCGCGCCGACCGGTGAGTCGAAGGCGGGGACCCTGCACGCCCGCACCGCGCAGACCCTGCACCGGCGCGGGCTCCTCGAGGCCGTGCAGCCCGGCCCGCCCGCCCCGCCGGTGGGCCGTGGTCCCGTGCCGTTCCACTTCTCCGGCATGTTCGACCTCGACCTGAGCCGTGTCGTCACCGAGGGCCCCGTCATGGTGGGCAGTCCGCAGGCCTGGGCCCAGGAGGTGTTCGCGGCCGAAGCCGAACGGCTCGGCGCGCGCATCCGGCGCGGCCGCGAACTCGTCGGCCTCGACGAGGAAGCGGACGCGATGCGCCTGACCGTCCGCGATTCCCGGGGCGTCACGCAGACGCTGCGTGCCTCCTGGGTGGTCGGGGCCGACGGCGCCCGCAGCGCCGTGCGCAGACTGACCGGCATCCCGTTCACCGGCACACCCGCCCGCGTCGGCGCCCTGATCGGCGAGGTCCGCCTGCTGGGACCGGCGCTGGCCCCGCAGGGCTGGCAGCGCAACCCGCGGGGCTGGACCCTGGTGTGGCTCAACCTGTTCGGACGCAGCCGGGTGTGCACCTACGACTTCCGCGGCCCGCATCCCGACCGGCAGGCGCCCGTGACCCTGGACGAGTTCCGGGCGGAGGTGGAGCGGATCGCGGGCCACCCGGTACCGATGGACTCACCGAGCTGGCTCACCCGGTTCAGCGACGCCGCCCTGCAGGCCGAGCACTACCGCGTCGGCAGGGTCCTGCTGGCCGGCGACGCCGCGCACGTCCACTTCCCGGCCGGCGGTCAGGGCGTCAACCTCGGCCTTCAGGACGCCGTCAACCTGGGCTGGAAGCTCGCCGCCGAGGTGCACGGCTGGGCGCCGGCCGGACTGCTCGACACGTACGAGACCGAGCGCGCGCCCATCGCCGAGGCGGTCCTGGAGAACGTGCGCGCCCAGGTGGCCCTGATGGACCCCGACCCGCGCATGGACGCGCTGCGCACGCTGTTCGCCCGGATGATGCACTTCGACGACGTCAACCAGTACCTCGGCGGCATGATCAGCGGAGTCGACGTCCAGTACGACACCGGCCGCGCCGGCGACCCGCTGGCCGGCCGCTTCGCCCCCGACGTGCTGCTGAAGACCGGCGAATCGGTCACCGGGCTCTCCGAACTCCTGCACAGCGCACGGCCGTTGTTGCTGCTGCTGGCCGACTCGCAGGACCTGCTCGAAGCCGTCGAGCCGTGGCGCTTCCGGGTGAACGTGGTGACGGCGACCGCGACCGAGCAGATGGGCACCGACGCCCTGCTGGTGCGGCCCGACGGATACATCGCCTGGTCGGCCCGCGGCGACGCCGCCGACCCGGACACCCTGGCCGGCGCGCTGGGGTGCTGGTTCGGGGACCCCGAGTAGGCGGCGCGGCCCGCACGCTGCCACGGCGGTGGCCGTACGGGCCCCGCCACCCGGCGGGACGCACCCTCAGCAGTGGCCGGTGACCTCAGCCGACACGGGAACTCCTCGCGGTCATGACGTCACGGTGGATGTCCAGGGCCGCGGTGGACCTGTTCAGGGTGATGTAGTGCAGGCCGGGCGCGCCCTCGGCGAGCAGCCGCATGGCCATGGCGGTGGCGTACTCGACGCCGATCCGGTGGCCCGCCGCGGCGTCGTCCCGGGCCGCTTCCAGACGGTGGGCGAGGTCCTCGGGGAACGCCGCGTGGGACAGTTCGGCGAACCGGCGGATCTGCCGGACGTCGGTGGCCGGCATGATCTCCGGGATGATCGGGATGTCGCAGCCCGCGGCCGCCACCCGGTCCCGCAGCCGCAGGTAGTCCTCGACGCGGAAGAACATCTGGGTGATGGCGTAGTCGGCGCCCGCCCGGCATTTGGCGACGAAGTGCCGGATGTCGGAGTCCCAGTCGGGCGAGCGCGGATGCCGCTCCGGGAAGGCCGCCACCCCGATGGTGAACTCGCCCAGCGAGCGCACCAGTTCCACCAGTTCACGGGCGTGGGTGAAACCGTCCGGGTGCGCCGTCCACGGGCCGTTCGGATCGCCGGGCGGATCTCCGCGCAGCACCAGGACGTCCCTGATCCCCGCGTCGGCGTACTGGCCGATGATGTGCCGCAGTTCGGCCACCGAGTGCCCGACGGCGGTCAGGTGCGCGGCGGGCCGCAGGGTGGTCTCGGCGGCGATGCGCCGGGTGACCTCGACGGTCCGTTCGCGCGATGAGCCGCCGGCGCCGTAGGTGACGGACACGAAGGTGGGGGAGAGGGCTTCGACGCGGCGGATCGCCCGCCACAGGGCGCGCTCCCCGGCCGGCGTCTTCGGCGGGAAGAACTCGAACGAGAACGAGGGAACACCGTCCGCCAGCGCCTTCCGCAGCCCGCTCATGACAGCCTGGCCAGGCGCGGCTCCATCGCACGGGCGGCGTCGTGCCCGTATGTGCGCTCGACACGCTCGATCAGATCCACCGCGAGCAGCTTGTACTCCTGTGTGCCGACCGTCTCCAGGACGATCGCCGCCAGTGCGCAGCCGAGCTGCGCCGCCCGTTCCTCGGGCCAGTCCCAGCTCAGCCCGGCGAGGAAGCCGGAGCGGAACGCGTCCCCCACCCCGGTCGGGTCGGCGATCTTCGCGGTGGCGACGGCCGGCACGTCCAGTCGGGGCTGACCGCACCGCGCAAGGGAGACGCCCTCCGCTCCCCGGGTGGTGATCCAGGTACCGACACGGTGCAGGATGTCCCGCTCGCTCCAGCCGGTGCGCTCCCGCAGCATCGCGGACTCGTACGCGTTGGTGAACAGCAGGTGCGCGCGGTCCACGAGACGACGGGCCTGGGTGTCGCTCAGGCGGGCGAGCTGCTGCGAGGGGTCGGCGGCCAGGAGGATGCCGGCACGCCGGGCGGTCTCGGTGTGGCGCAGCATCGCCTCCGGCGCGTCGGCGCCGACGAGCACGAGATCGAAGCCGCCGCAGCGGGCCGCCTCCGCGGCGAGGTCGATCTTCGCGGCGTCGGCCATGGCACCGGCGTAGAACGTGGCGATCTGGTTCTGGGCCTCGTCCGTCGTGCACACGAACCGGGCGGTGTGCAGCGTCTCGCTGATCCTGACCGAGTCCGTGTCGACGCCGGCCGCGCGCAGCCACGCCCCGTACTCGGCGAAGTCGGATCCCGCGGCGGCGATCAGTCGCGGGGTCAGTCCGAGCCGTGCGAGTCCGAAGGCGATGTTGGCGGCGACACCGCCGCGCCGCACGTCGAGACGGTCGACGAGGAAGGAAAGGGACACCTGTTCCAGCCGGTCGGCGATCAGTTGGTCGGTGAACCGACCGGGGAAGGACATCAGATGGTCGGTGGCTATCGAGCCGGTCACGGCGATTCGCACGACGGTCTCTCTCCTTGAACCCGGGGTCGAGGGGTACGGCCCGGTGCCCGGCGGCCGGGTCGCGCGGGGCGCCGGGACCGGGCCCCGGCGGTGTGGTGCTGCCCCGGCACGCAAGCCTGCCGCGCGCCGCTGAAGCACCGGTCCAGCTCGCCCCGCCGGCCGCGAGGTGGACGTCCGGATACCGCCGGTCCGGCCGCCCGGGATGGTGCACAGTGCCTGTGTGGACAGACGACGGCTCGACGGCACGGATCCTGCGGCGGCGCCGGGCGGCTACACGCTGACCGGCACCGACGGGCGGCCCTACCGCAGCGACGTGGCCGGCCGGTACGGCGGCTACCGGCGCGGACGGATCTACGGACGGCTGGACTGCCCCTCCGCGCTGCGGCACATCGCCCGCGGGAACTACGTACCCCACCGGGTGTTCTTCGCGGACGAGGCGACCGCGCTCGCCGCGGGCTACCGGCCGTGCGCGGTCTGCCTTCCCGATCGCCACCGGGCGTGGCGTACGGGGGAGCCGTCATGAACGAGTCCTCTCCGCGGCTGCTTCCGGCCGACCTGTCCGACTACGCACCGTGGCCCGCGGCCCGGCCGCACACCGGCCGCGAACTCGCGCGCGTGCTCGCGCTGCTGGAAGGCGCCGGGCTGCGCGGCGGCAGCGTCGCCCTGGGCCATGGCCGGGACGCCGCGTCGAAGGACGCCGCCGAGGCGTTCGCCGACGCCTGGCAGAGCGCCGGCGGGCGGCTGGCCGCAGTGGTCGACTGGCCCGAGGACGCCGCGTCCTGGCTGCGCCAGGCTCACCGGCTGACCCGTCCGCAGCCGGACGCCTGGGTGGTGGCCGCGGCGCCGGTCGGCTGGGCCCAGATGAGCCGCCGGCTGCGGCACAGCACGGACTGGGACCCGCGCCGCACGTTCGGTTTCGCGTGCCTGGGCGACTCGCGTCTGGTCACCGCGGCGGGGCCGGGCGTCCTGGACGGGATGTGCGGCGCGACGGCGGACGGCAGGGTGTGGACGGTCCGCCGGGGCTGGGTCGTCGAGTCCGACGGCGCGTGACGGCTCGCCGCCGCGGGCCGCCTCGTGCTCTTCGTGTCCCGCGAACCGGGCCCGAACCGGGCCAGAACCGGGCCCGAGCCGGCTCGACGGCTCGCGCCCACGGCGCACCGCAGGTAGCGATGCGCCGTGGGCCGGATGGCCGGGGACGGCCGGCGGTCAGGGGAACTGGACCACCTTGGACGGGACGGTAGCGGTGCCGGAGGTGGGAGCGCCGGTGGCGTTGACGACGTGGGCGTACTGGCCCTTGCCGCCCAGCGAGATCACCAGCAGGTCGTGCAGCTTGATCCCTGGCCCGACGGGCACCTGGAAGCCGTGGGCCTGCACGATCGAGGGGTCGGCCGTGTAGTTGCAGTAGCTGCCGAGGCCCCAGGCCTCGTGGGTGGTGACGGTGTCGGCGACCTTGTACGCGGCGTAGCCGACGATGCCGTCGTGGGTGATGGCGGCGGCGTTGGGGGCGTCGTACGCCTTCTCGTTCTGGAAGAAGATCGTGCGGCCGCGCTCTCCGCTCCAGTAGACGTCGTACTTGTTGAAGTGCTCGACGAACAGGCCGGTGGCGAGTACGTCGTTGCCGTTCACGCGCAGGCCGTAGTCGGCGCGGTTGGTGTCCCAGCCGACGCCGCTGCCGTGGTCGGCGCGCCACAGCCAGGTGTGGTCGATGACGACGTTGTTGCTGTTGACCACCACCGAGTTGGTGGCGAGGCCGGGGCCGGCGCCGCCGATGCGGACGAACACGTCCTGCATCGTGGTGGGGTTGGCGGAGTGGTCGGCGGTGGAGCCGGGGGTGCCGATGCGCAGCAGCGTGTCGGAGTTGACGGGGCCCGCGTCGATGAGGAATCCGGCGAGCCTCACGCCGTCGACGTCGGCCACGTGCATCGCGTCGACGCCGTTGTCCGGGACGAGGGTGGCGAGGCCGAGACCGAGGACGACCGTGTTCGCGCGGGTGACGTCGATGGTCCGGTCGAGGTGGTAGACGCCGGGCGTGAACAGGAGGTTGAGGCCCTGGGCGAGCGCCTGGTTGATGGTGGCCGCGGTCGCGCCCGGTTTGACGACGTAGAACTGGTCGAGCGGCAGGGACGTGCCGGCGTTCGCCGGCCAGGAGACTCCGCGGGCGTTGGTGCGCTTGGCCGGGACGAACACCTTGTAGGTGGAGCCGTCCAGGTAGAGGAAGGGCTTCTCACGGGAGACGGGGGTGGTGTCCAGGGTGGTGTAGGGGCCGCTGTCGAAGTCGGTGGCCGGAGCGCCCTGGACGCCGGTGAAGGTCATGTTCCACACACCGTTGGTCCAGCCGCCGACCGAGCTGTCCCGGGTGTACCACTGCTGCTGGGAGTACGGGCCGACGGTGCCGTCGATCCTCGAGTCGGCGATATAGCCGCCGGACGCCCAGCCGTAGCCGTTCGGCGCGAGGTTGAGACCGCCCTTGACGTGGATACGGCGGAAGGGTGCGGCCTGCGCCACGGCCCAGCGGTCGGTGCCGTTGGACGGCGTGATGGCGAGGTTCTCCGCCGAGCGCCAGAAGTTCTGGGTGGCGTTGCCGTTGAACCAGCCCGCGTCGACGGTGACGTCACCGTTGATCTGGGTGTCGTCGGGGTTCAGGCCGAGGCCGGAGATGGAGGTGTAGAAGCCGATCTGGGCGTTGATGCCGTTGTAGGTGCCCGGCTTGAGCAGGAACTGGTAACGGCCGGTGCCGAACTGGTTCGACTCCTGCCGGGCGAAGACGTCGTCGAACTTCTGCTGGAGGTTCGGGGTGGAGGGGTCGACGACGATGACGTTCGGCCCGAGGTCGCCGCCGCCCTGGACGGGCGGGACCTGCGTGGTGCCGGTGTGCACGGCGACCTCCCACAGGGAGTATCCGTACCCGGTTCCGCGTGCGGTGCCGTAGATGCGCACGTACCGGCCGGAGCCGCTGACGTCGTAGGACGCCGTGCCGCCGCTCGCGCCGGTGACGCTCTTGAGGGTGCTCCAGCTCTGCCCGTCGGAGGAGGCCTGGATCTGGAAGTCCTTGCCGTAGGCGGCCTCCCAGTTCAGGTCCACCTTGCACAGGTCCTGCACCGAGCCGAGGTCGACCTGGATCCACTGCGGGTCGGCGGACTGGCTGGACCAGCGGGTGGAGGTGCTGCCGTCGAAGGCCGCCGAGGCGGGGGTGCCGGCGTTCTCCGTGGTGGAGGCCGAGGCGGGCCTGCCCTGTGCGGAGTCGGCCGTGCCGCAGGCGGACGGGGTGCCGCCGGCCGCCGAGCCGAACACCTGGAACTCCCAGAGGGAGTAGCCGTAGGGGGTGGCGCGGTGCACGCCGAGCATGCGCACATAGCGCCCCTGCCCGGACACGGCCAGGGTGTCGAGCCCTCCGTCTCCGCCGGTGACGGACTTCAGGTCGGTCCAGGTGCTGTGGTCGGCGGAGATCTGGACCTTGTAGTCCTTGCCGTAGGCCGCCTCCCAGTTCAGCACCACCTGGGAGACCGAGGCCGTGGCCCCGAGGTCGACTTCGAGCCACTGGTCGTCGGTGGCGGACGAGGACCAGCGGGTCCCCGTGTTCCCGTCGACCGCGTAGGCGGCGGGGGTGCCGTTGTTCTCCTGCGAGGAGGCGGTGACCGTCTTCCCTTGCGACAAGGGGGTGTCGGCCGCGGAGGCCGCGAAGGCCCCGGTGTGGGTGAGGGGCAGAGCGCTCAACGCGGCCGTGGTGGCGAGCGCGACGCCCAGGGATCTGAGTCTCATACGAGTCCCTGCGGGTGGGGGTGGACGAGTGCGGACACAAGGGTGGGACTTGACTGCACCGGCGCACGCGGGCATGGCAAACGGCTGTGCCGCGTGCTTAGTTCACGACTTGAGTTAACTAGTGATGTCGGCAGGGTGACAAGACCCCGGCAGGGAAAGCGTGCGGGATTCCGGGCGGTCCCGGAGCGCGGCGAGGGAGCGACGCCGGCCCACGACGCCCCCACGCATCGAGTACGGCTGCCCCGACGGCCCCGAGCCCGCAGCCGGCTTCGCCGAGCAGTGCGCGCCGCAGCGGACCTGCTCACCGCGCCGGTCCTCGACTGCTCCAGCCGCTCGACTGTGTCCTCGTTCCGGGCCGCACCGCCGACGGCGGGAGCGGGTAGCGATGAGGTGAGTACCCACGGTAAGCGTCAACGCATTCCGCATAATCACCCCGCTTTCGATGTTGGTTTCCGTCGAATTTTAGCCAAGTTTCTACGTGATTCGTTGTCCCAGGGTCTGCGTGTCCCGGGGTCTCGCCCCGGCGGTCCGGCCTCCCGCCCCTCGACGGCCCGCCGTGTGGCGGATCAACCCAGGTCAGAGTGGCGCGCTCGGATGTTCCGCCAAGGGGTGGCGACGGCGTTCACGGCCGCGACGGATACGGAGTCGTCAGGACAGTGCCCCGCGGGGTCCGATTGCTAAGGTCACGGCCTCCTGGAACCCCTTCCCCCCGTCCTGTCCCCAGCCCTGTCCGGCTCGTGGCGGGCTCCAGCGAGGTGCCGACGACATGTCCGAAGTCCCCTTCTCTCCCGCTGAGGCGCAAGCCGCCCGGCTCCGCATGGGTATGACTCCCGATCAGGTCGCCGAGGCGATGACACGGATCGGCGTACCGACCCTGCCGCGGACCGTCGTCGCCGCGGAGGAGGGTGTGCACCGGCCGGGTGAGTCCTACCTGTTCGCACTGGCATCGGTTCTGTGGTGCGCGGTGGCCGACCTGATGGGCGCGCAGCCGCGGACGCTGCGCGAGTTCCGCCTGGCCCGGCAGCTGAACGCCGACCAGGTGGCGGCCCGGATCGGCATGGACCCGGGGCAGTACGCCCGGGCCGAGTACGAGGAGTTCTGGACCGGGGACTCCGGCCAGACCAGGGAGCTGTCCGACGTCCTCGGCGTGCCGCTGCCGTACCTCATCGAGGTGATCGGCCAGGACACCGAGCTGGTGGAGCGGCTGCGGACGGCGGTCCTGGGCCGGTGGAAACCGCACGTCAGATCTCTGTCGCGGGCCACCGGAGCAGCCGAGCCGGTCGTGGCCGACGCCCTGCGCACGCTGTGCGAGGAGTACGCCGCCTTCGAGGAGCGGTACATGGGGCATCTCGTCGCTCGCAACGGCGATGCCCGGCTGAGGGAGACGGCACGGGAGCGGGCCGCCTGGCTGAGGGCCCTGCCCTCTCGATTCCGCGACCTGCTCGCCGCCGACGGCGCCGGGTTCCCGCGAGGCTGACGGCGACCCCATCGCCGTACGGCATGGACCCGCGGGGTGTCCATCGCTGTACGGCATGGACCCGTGGGGTGTGGAACGGACGGTGAGCCGCACCCCGCGGAGCCCTCAGCCGGACAGGGCGGCCTTCACCTCAGTGGCGTTCCCCCGCACGCCCGTTGTGCCACGGCGACGAGATCCCGGGCGCCGGACCGGCGTCTGCCTCCGGCGCCGCCAGCTCGTCCCAGCCGATCTTCGCCGGCGCATGGCGGTTGAACGCGTGGAAGAAGAGGTTGAGGAGGATGGCGGTGAGGCTGCCGAGGGTGATGCCGCTGTCGAGCACCGCCTGCAGCCCGCCCGGCAGCTTGTCGAAGACCGTCTCCAACGCGGTCGGCAGCAGGGCCGCCCCCAGGCTGACGGCGAGGATCAGCGCATTGCGCTCGTCCCGCAGGTCGACCTTGGCCAGGATCTGGATGCCCACGGTCGCCACCATGCCGAACATCGCGACCGCAGCGCCGCCCAGCACCGGTTGCGGCACGGAGGCGACGACGGCCGCCACCTTCGGCAGCAGACCCAGGACGATCATGATGACGCCGGCCGCGACCACCACGTACCTGCTGCGGACGCGGGTGATGCGCACCAGGCCGATGTTCTCGGCGAACGCCACGTAGGGGAAGGAGTTGAACACCCCGCCCAGCACCGTGGAGAGGCCGTCGGCGCGCAGCGCCCGGGCCACGGTCTCGCCGTCGACGCGCTTGCCCGTGACCTCACCGACGGCGTACACGTCGCCGGTCGTCTCGATCATGGTGATCAGCATGACGACGACCATCGCGAGGATCGGCAGCGGCTCGAACCTGGGAAGGCCGAAGTGGAACGGCGTGGTGAGCCCGAACCAGTCCGCCTGGGAGACGGCGTAGGCGTCGGCGTCGCCCCGCAGGTACGAGACGACGGTGCCGCCGACCAGGCCCAGCAGGACGGCGATGCTGCTGACGAAGGCCCCGCCGAACCGCGACACGACCAGGATGAACAGCAGGGTGCCGCCGCCGTACGCCAGGTTCACCGGGTCGCCGAACGCGGGGGAGTCCTTCAGGGCGGCGCCGCCCCCGATGTCCTGGAGGGCCACGGGAATCAGTGTGAAGCCGATGACGGTCAGGATCGTCCCGGTGACCACGGGCGGGAAGTACTTCACGAGCCTGCCGAAGAAGGGAGCCGCGAGGAACGTGGCGATTCCGGCCGTGATGACCGAGCCGTAGATCACCAGCAGGCCGGCTGTGCCGCCGCCGGCCCCCAGGCCGATGGCGATCATGGGGGAGACCGCCGTGAACGTGGCGCCCTGGACCAGGGGCAGGCGGGCGCCGATCCGCCAGAACCCGAGGGCCTGGATGATCGAGGCGATGCCGCAGGTGAACAGGTCCGCGTTGATCAGGTGGATGAGGTCCTCGTCGCTCAGCCCGAGGCTGCCGCCGAGGACGACGGGGACGATCACCGCGCCGGCGTAGAACGCGAGCACGTGCTGCAAGCCGTACAGGGAGAGCCGCGGGAGCGGGAGGATCTCGTCGACGGGGTGGGGGTGCCGCCGCCGGGCCGTGTCGGGAGCCGGGGTCGGATGTGCCATCTCTGCCTTGCCTTTGAGCGGTAGGTGAATGAGAGGGGAGGGGGCCGCTGCCGGCCGGCGCGTGCGTCCTCGGGTGGGAGGGCGGGGCGCAGCGGATGTCCTGGATGGCAGGAGTGGGGAACACGTCCGTCGCGGCGGAGGTCGATCCGCCGATGGGGTGGGGGACGGACAGAGGGACGGAAGGGCACACAGTAGGAGCCCCGTGCCGGGTTACCCGCACGTCGGGGCGATCCGTGATCATCTCTTCACTGCCCTGAGACCATCCGACCTCGGAATTGACGGTGCGTTTGCCTACGGAGGGGGGAATGGAGGGGCGAAGGGCGGCCCGGAGGCTTGGATCCGAAGGCTCCAGGCATGTCGGACGGATGCGTCACGGCGGGGCCACGCCTCAACGGGCGCGACCGGGCGCAGGGGTCGGCGCTTGGTTGCCCGTAGGGAACACGCGAAGCCACCCATGGCGCCGGCGAGTGCCATGGCTTCGGTAGCAAGGAAGTCATCGCGATTATGTAAAGGACGTGTGTGCGGTACAGGGGATTTTTGTAAAGTGCTCAACTGACCGGGCCGTCGCGTCCGGATGTTCCGTAGTGGGGGGTCACCACGTGAATCAGAACCAGCCCGGTCCGCCGTGGGCCGTTCGCCCGCCGGAGCCTGTCCGGATGCCTGACATCCGCCCGTTGCACAAGCGCAAGCGCGTGTGGGCCGGCGGATTCACACTGTTCGTCATCGGTGCCACGATCGCGAGCGCAGGGTCCAGCGAGGCAAGTTCCACTCCAGGCCCCCGAGTCACCGCGACCGTCACCGTGACCGCTGCTCAGACGGCCGCGCCGGCTCCCACGGTCACGGTCGCGGTCACCACAACGGCCACGCCGCATCCCACGGTGACCGTCACCAGGACGGTCACTCCCGCGTCGACGGCGACACACCAGTCGAGTTCCGGCTCCTCCGGTGGTGGGGGCGGCAGTTCGTCGGGCGGCTCCTCCGACTCCGGTGGCGGAACGTCCCACCCGGCCGGGGCCACCGCCCTGTGCAACGACGGCACGTACAGCTACGCGGCACATCACCAGGGCGCCTGCTCGCACCACGACGGTGTGGCCGTCTTCTTCAGATAGAAGCTGAGGCGCCTGCCCCGGCCGACCGGGCCCTGAGCGGCAATTCGGCCGCGCCGCCATGGCAGGCGGCCGCGGGGTGCCCTGGCCGGCCGTACCCGCATCACAGCGAGAATGCAGAGGAACCATGGCTTTCGGCTTCCGCCTGGGTGTGCCAGGAATGAGTGTGCGGGTCTCGACTCGGGGTGTGCGCGCATCCGTGGGACCCCGGGCCGCGCGTATCAGTGTCGGCAGCGGTGGCACGCGGATCTCGTCCGGGATGGGCCCGCTCTACGCCTCGAGCTCGCTGGGCGCAGGGCGCCGTACCGGCACGAGCCGCACGAACCGCCGGCGGACAGGCGCCCCTTCACCGGCGCAGCTGGACCGTGCCCGCCGCCAAGCCGAGCGCGCCCGGCAGGAGGCACAGCGTGACGCCGCGATCGCCCAACTGCGAGAGCTGCGGCGGCAGACGACAAGCGTGCACCTGCAGTCCTTCGCCCCGATCGCTCCGCCAGTGGTGCCGGGACCCCCGCAGTTGAGTCTGGCTTGGGCTCTGGCGGAGGCACAGGCCCATCATCTTGCCGGGCTGGGGATCTTCGCCCGCGCGGAGCGTGCTGCCGCCAAGCAGCGAGCAGAGGCGGACGCGCCGATGTATCTCGCCGCCGAGGAGGTCCGCCTGCACAGCGTCCACCAGCGGCTCGTCGCCGAGGCCGACCAGTGGTGGCGGTGCCTGCTCGGCAACGACGAGGAAACCGTGTGCGAGATGGTCAACTACGCCTTCTCCGACAACCCCGCCGCAGGCTGTGCCGTGGGAGTCGCCGACTCGGTCCTGTCGGTGGTGATGCGGCAGCAGGACATCGACACGCTGCCCGATCAGACGCCCGGCCTCACGCCCAGTGGCCGCCCCACCCTCAAGAAGCTCACCAAGAGGGACCGCACCCTGTGGTGGCTCACCGCGATGGGGTCGAACGTCGTCGCCACGCTCAAGGAGGCGTTCGCCGTGGCGCCCGGGATCACCGCCGTCGACCTTGCCGTCCTCACCCGCTTGCCCGACACCCAGCGGCTCGGCATCGTTCTGTACGGCCGCTGGACGCGCCAGGTCGTCGAAGGCGGGCCCTGGCGGGACGAGAACGACGCGCTGCGGTTCCTCGACATCGGCCAGGACGTCGCCTGCGCGGTCACCAGAACCGCTTCCGGCAACCTGTCCAGCACCATCAAGCCTCTGGACACCAGTCGGCTTCCCGGGCTTCAGAGTCTCCTCGACCATGCCCAGGACGACCGAGCCCTGGGTGACGCCACCCTGGCCCACCTGGACGGCGACCTCCGTGCCAATGTCCCCGACGCGCACTCCACTCACTCGACGGATCACTACCGCATCAGCCCGTTCGCCGAGTGGAAGAGCCAGTCCATCCTGCCGCCGCCGTCCATGGCTCCGGGCCGCACCGCCCCAATGACGGGCCTCGCACCCGCCCCGCCGAGCCACGCCCCTGCCACCGTGCTCGCACCGGGACAGAACGTCGTGCTCCCGGAGGAAGCCCGGCAGGGAATGCACATCGCCTTCGGCTTCGCGGGCGCCGACGCCGATCTCACGCTGTTCCTGACCGACGCGGGCGGCAGGGTCACGTGCGATGAGGACTTCGTCTTCTACAACCAGGACTCGGCTGCCGGGGGCGCCGCCCGCCTCCTGGGCAAGCAGGCCGAAGGCCCGTTCCTGGTGGAACGCGCGGACCTCCACCCCGCCGCGCTGCCGCAGCACATCCAGCGTGTCGCCATCGCCGTCACCATGGATGTCGCCGCCGGCCTTACCTGCGGCGCCCTCACTCACGTCGCCCTGCACGTGAACTGTGCCTCCGGAGCGGCCTGGACCTTTCAGCCCCCCACCGACCCCGGCATTCGCGCCATGGTCGTTGCCGAGCTGTACCGGCACACCCTCGGCGGACAACCGGTGTGGAAGTTGCGCGCGGTCGGCCAGGGCTGGGCGGACGGCCTGGCCGGACTGGCCCGCGCCCACGGTGTCGACATCGAGTAGCGCTACGCGGCAGTCCCGAACGGGAGGCACTGAGCGACACCATCCCGCTCTTTCCCTTGAGCGACCCATCGCTGACGTTTCGTCAATGACGTCGGCGTCTCGTCGGTATCAGTCCTGCGCATTCCGCGAAGAGCGTCCGGGTACGTGCATGGGCGGCAATGTCACGACCTGTCTGGTGCCGTTGAGGCCACGTGCGGAGCCGGCTCGCCAGCAGCGGAGCGATGTTCCTCACACTCTTCGAGTCCCGTGCGTGCCGGCGGTAGAGTGAAGACCGCCCTTGACCTGCACAAAGCGGGCAGGGAGCCGTCTTCCGGGAGTCCGACATGCTGCGCACCATGTTCAAGTCCAAGATCCACCGTGCCACCGTCACCCAGGCCGACCTGCACTACGTGGGATCCGTGACCATCGACGCCGATCTGCTCGACGCCGCCGATCTGCTGCCCGGTGAGCTGGTACACATCGTCGACATCACCAACGGCGCGCGGCTCGAGACGTACGTCATCGAGGGGGAGCGCGGGTCCGGGGTGATCGGGATCAACGGGGCCGCCGCCCACCTCGTGCACCCCGGCGATCTGGTGATCATCATCAGCTACGCTCAGGTCACCGACGCCGAGGCGCGGGCGCTGACGCCGCGGGTGGTGCACGTGGACCAGGGCAACCGGATCGTGGCCCTGGGTGCCGATCCGTCGGAGCCGGTGCCGGGCTCGGACCAGGAGCGCAGCCCGCAGGCCGTCACGGCCTGACGCCGACCCGGCACCCATGATCAGGAGCGTGGCCATGAGCGACATCGACATCCGCGACGACCGGGCCGCCGGCCGGCTGGAGGCCCTCGGCGGCGGCGAGGTCGTCGGGCACATTGAGTACTTCGTGCTCGAATCCCCGCGCACCGCCCTGGTCCCGGTCCACACGATCGTCGAGCCCGCGCACGAGGGGAAGGGCATCGCCTCCTCCCTCGCGCGCGAGCTGTACGCCATCGCCCATCGCGAGGGCGTTCCGGTCGCCCCCCTGTGCCCGTACGTCGTGAAGTGGGCCGCCAAGCATCCCGACGAGGCCCCGGCCGCCGACCCCGAGCTGCGCACCGCGGCGAAGGAGTGGCTGGCCGCCCATCCCGGGCGGTTCTAGAACGCCGGCTCTCGAAGGGGCTCCGGGGGTGCTGCCTGTCGGCGCGCCCTCGTGGTGACGCAGGTCACATCTGAAGCTGTCACATCGAGCTGGGCCGATCCGTCGTATGGGTGCAACCGACCACGACGCACAGGGAGCCCATGATGGACGCTCGGCTGAACCTCTTCGAGAACCCGGTGACGGGCAAGCTCATCCGGCACTTCAACTCCGCCGGAAAGGCGATCGCGGACTCCTCGCTGCCCGCCGCGACGCAGGAGTTGGTGAAGATCCGGGCCAGCCAGATCAACGGCTGCGGCTTCTGCACCGACATGCACACCAAGGACGCGGCGGCCGCCGGGGAGACCTCGGTCCGGCTCAACCTCGTCGCCGCCTGGCGGGAGGCGACGGTCTTCACCGAGGCCGAGCGGGCTGCCCTGGAACTGGCCGAGGAGGGCACACGGATCGCCGACGCGGCGGGCGGTGTCTCGGAGCAGGTGTGGGCGAACGCCGCCCAGCACTACGACGAGGAACAGCTCGGGGCGCTGGTCGGGCTCATCGCCCTCATCAACGCCTACAACCGCGCGAACGTCCTCGTCCGGCAGCCGGCGGGCGGTTACGAGCCGGGCATGTTCGGCTGACGGAGCGTCGGGTGGTGGGGCGGGGGCTCGGGTCACGGCCCCACCCCTGCGGGCAAGGGGCGTCCGGTCGGTGGGCGGCAAGGAGGTCGTCCGGCGGGGGCGCACGGCCGGCCTCGCCCCGCGCCGTGGGCCGCCGGCCCGCCCGCGCCCCCGGCCGGTCCCCGCGCCGGCGACCGGCGTTGGGCCATGCGGAGGGCCCGTCGCGGCTCCAGCGGGTGACTGGTCGCGCGGGCGCCGGGTACGCGGGGGAGTAGTCCAGGAGCCACCGTCGAGCGACTGGCCGGAGGACGCCATGACCGACCCGTACCACGACCCGGTGCACCCGGGCCCGACACCCGGCCCGCACCCCCAGCAGCCGTACCCGGAGCCGGTGTCGCCCCCGGACCCCTCACCGGCCCCGCCACCGCCGGGGCCGGGACCCGAGCCGACTCCGCAGCCGCCCGGGCCGGGCCCCGAACCGACTCCGCAGCCGCCGGGGCCAGGGCCGGACCCCACGCCGCAGCCGCCGGGGCCGCCGCCCGTCCCTCAGCCGCCGGGACCGGGTCCGCAGCCCACGCCGCCACCGCCCGGGCCCGGGCCGATCCCGCCTCCCGGGCCCGGCCCGAACCCGCAGCCCCCGGGCCCGACACCGCTCCCGGAGCCGGACCCGTCCCCGATCCCGCCGGGCCCCGAACCGGTCCCGAACCCGGAACCGGGCCCACCGCTGACCTAGGGCACGTCCAGGGTGGCTGCGGGGTGCAGGGCGGTCACCCTGCACCCCGCCGAGCCCGGCCCCGCGCCCGCCGAGCCGTCGGGGCCGCCGCCGCGCCCGTCGTGCCCGGCTCCGCGCCCGTTGTGCCCGGCCGCGCCGAGCCCCGCCGTTCTACGCCGTGACCTCCGACCGGTCCCCGCCCCACAGCGTGTGGAAGGAGCCCTCGCGGTCCACCCGCCGGTAGGTGTGCGCGCCGAAGAAGTCGCGCTGGCCTTGGGTGAGGGCGGCCGGGAGGCGTTCGGCGCGCAGGGCGTCGTAGTAGGCGAGGGCCGCGGCGAAGCCGGGCGTCGGCACGCCCTGGAGGGTCGCTGCGACCAGCACCTCGCGCCAGCTGTCCTGCGCCGCCGCGATCTCCCGGGCGAACGTCTCGTCGCTCAGCAGGCTCGGCAGGTCCGGCCGCGCGTCGTACGCGGCGCGGATGCGGTCGAGGAACGCGGCCCGGATGATGCAGCCGCCGCGCCAGATCGACGACACCGCACCGAGGTCGATGTCCCAGCCGTACTCCTCGCTGCCCGCGGCGATCTCGTGGAAGCCCTGCGTGTACGACACGATCTTCGAGGCGTACAGCGCCTGCTCCACCCGGTCCGCGAAGGTCGCCGCGTCCGCCTTGGACAGCGGAGCCGCCTTCGGTCCCGCCAGCTCGCGGGACGCGGCCCGCAGCGCCGCGTGGCCCGACAGCGACCGCGCGAAGACCGCCTCCGCGATGCCCGACACCGGCACGCCGAGGTCGAGGGCGATCTGGACCGTCCAGCGGCCGGTGCCCTTCTGCTCGGCCTGGTCCACCACCACGTCCACGAACGGCTTGCCCGTGGCCGCGTCGACGTGCGCCAGCACCTCCGCGGTGATCTCGATCAGATACGAGTCGAGCCGGCCGGTGTTCCAGGTGCGGAAGATCTCCGCGATCTCGGCCGGCGTGTACCCGGCGACCTCGCGCAGCAGCTGGTACGCCTCGCCGATCAGCTGCATGTCGGCGTACTCGATGCCGTTGTGCACCATCTTCACGAAGTGCCCGGCGCCGTCCGGACCGACGTGCGTCACGCACGGCGCCCCGTCCGCCGCCTTCGCGGAGATCTTCTCCAGCATCGGACCGAGGGAGTCGTACGACTCCGTCGAGCCGCCCGGCATGATGCTCGGGCCGTTGAGCGCGCCCTCCTCGCCGCCGGAAATGCCCGTCCCGACGAAGTGGATGCCCCGCTCGCGCAGCTCCCGCTCCCGGCGCCGGGTGTCCGCGAAGTGCGCGTTGCCACCGTCGATGATCATGTCGCCGGGCTCCAGCAGCGGGGCGAACTCCTGGATCACCGCGTCCGTCGGCTCACCGGCCTTCACCATGATCACCAGGCGGCGCGGCCGCTCCAGCGCGTCCACGAACTCCTTGGCGGTCTCGGTCGCGACGAAGTCGCCCTCGTGCCCGAAATCCTCCACCAGCGCGTGCGTGCGCGCCGCCGTCCGGTTGTGCAGCGCGACCGTGTAGCCGTTGCGCGCGAAATTACGGGCGAGGTTGCGGCCCATCACCGCGAGTCCGGTGACGCCGATCTGTGCTGAGGTGCTCATACCGCCTGCTCCCGAAGACCTAGAAGACGAAGACCTAGAAGACGAAGACCTAGAAGACATGGGGACTGGAAGACATATGGGGACTGGAAGACATGGGAAGGGTGGGGGGAAGATCGTGCCGTTCCTGCCCGCCAGTATCGCCTCTCGACCATGCTGACGTGCCGGTACGACGACCGCACATCAGGCGGCGCCGCACCCCCAGTACGCACCGAAGGCGCCCGGCGCCTCAGTCCTCGCCTCAACGGACGGCGATTCCCGGCCACTTGACACCGCCGGGAGGCCGAATCGCTGTCTTGTCACGGTCTGTTCCCGGCGCCTACTGTGCCGCTCCTGACGCTCACGCGTGTCGAGGGGGGCTCCCAGCATGGCCGTACGCGGCCGGCACCGCCGGTACCAGCCGAACAGGATCAACCGCGCCTCACTCACCGTCACGGCGGGCGGTGCGGGCATCGCCCTGCCGCTCATCGGTGCCGGTGCCGGTGCCGCGCACGCCGCCGACGCGAGCACCTGGAACAAGGTCGCCGCCTGCGAGTCCAGCGGTCACTGGAGCGTCAACACCGGCAACGGCTACTTCGGCGGCCTGCAGTTCACCCAGTCCACCTGGGCGGCGTACGGCGGCACCAAGTACGCCGCGCGCGCCGACCTCGCCACGCGGCACCAGCAGATCGCCGTCGCCGAGAAGGTGCTCGACGGGCAGGGCCCCGGCGCCTGGCCGGTGTGCTCGGTGCGCGCCGGGCTGACCAGGGGCGGCCCGGCAGCCGACGTACACCCCGACAGCGCCCGCACCGCCTCCCGGCCCGTGGAGCGGCCCGCCGGACGGTCCTCGGTGCGTGACGTCCAGCCGCAGACCACACCCCAGTCGCGGGCGGGCCGCACCGAGATGTACACCGTGCTCCACGGTGACACCCTCTCCGGCATCGCCGAGACACAGCACGTGCCCGGGGGCTGGCAGCGGCTCTACGAGGCGAACCGCACCACCATCGGCGCCGACCCCGACCTCATCCTGCCCGGCCAGCGGCTGCGGATGCACGGCGGCGGTGCCACGAAGGCCGCCCCGAAGAGCCACGGCCACGCGGGCAGTGCGGCGCCGGAGAAGAAGACGGCGAACAAGGGCAAGGAGCCGGCGAAGAAGACGGCGGAGAAGGCCAGGAAGGTCACGCCGGAGCCGGGCCGGAGGGCCGGCGGTCACGCCCTCGTCGCGCCCGTCGGCGGCGGCATCGGCACGCCGTACCACAGGGCGGGCTCCTCCTGGTCGAAGGGCTACCACACCGGCGTCGACTTCCCCGTGCCGACCGGCACGTCCGTGCGGGCCGTCGGTTCGGGCGAGGTCGTGGACGCGGGCTGGGGCGGGTCGTTCGGCTACCAGGTGGTGATCCGGCACGCCGATGGCCGCTACACGCAGTACGCGCACCTGTCGGCGATCTCCGTACGGGCGGGACAGTCCGTGGGTGGCGGTCAGCGCATCGGCCGTACCGGTTCCACCGGCAACAGCACGGGCCCGCACCTGCACTTCGAGGTCCGTACCGGACCCGGCTTCGGGACGGACGTGGACCCGCTGGCGTATCTGCGAGCCGGCGGCGTCAGGATCTGACCCGGGCGCGATGCCGGTCCGGTACCGGCACGGGTTCGCCCGGCAGGAGCACAGGGACACAGGGGCTGACGTACAGCGGGGCACAGACGTAGAGCACCTCGTCGGTCCCGCTCGCCCTCTCCCCGCCCCGGGGCGCCGCCGAACGCCCGCCGGAAGGCGCCGGGGCCACGGGAACGGGCCGTACCCCTACCTGAGCCGGCACGGCCGCCACGACCGGCACCTCGACGGGCGCCGGTCCGGCCGCCGGCACCGCGAGGGGCGCAGGCACCGGCACCGGCCCCTCCGGAGATGCCTCCGCTGAGACGGGGTCCGGCACCTCCAGCGATGCGTCCACCGAAACCGCGTCGGAGGGCGGCACCGGCGACTCCGGCGATGCCGGCGCCCCCGCCGTCGCCACCGATGCCCGCACCCCCGCCGTCTCCACCGACGCCCGTACCCCCGACGTCTCCGTCAGCCGTTCCGTCGTCAGCAGGATCAGCCCGCCCGCCGCGAGGACCCCGCACCCCAGCGCCAGCACCGTGCCGGTCGTACCGTGGCGGAAGGTTTCGCCGAACATCGTGATGCCCACCGCCGCCGCGACCACCGGGTTCACCACCGTCAGGGTGGCCAGCGGCGCCGTCAGACCGGCGCCGCGGTAGGAGGCCTGGGACAGCAGGATCCCGGCGCAGGCGAAGACCCCGATGACCGCCAGCGACGGCACGTCGGACGCCGCCGGGCCGCCGGTGAGGTCCACGGCGACGGTCTTGGTGAACACCGAGGACATGCCGAACGCCACGCCCGCGGCGGTCGCCAGCAGTACGCCGCGCACCGCCGGATGCCGGTGCGCGGCCCGGCCCGCCACCATCAGCGACGCGACCGCACCACCGGCGATCACCGCGCTGGCCACGCGCTGCGCCGTGTCCAGCGACTGCGCCGCCGCCATCCCGACCAGGGCCAGCAGGCCCGCCAGCCCCACCGTGGCCATGATCGCGCCCCGCCAGGCGGTCGCCCCGGCCCGGCGGCCGACGAACAGGGCCGCCATGGGCAGCGCCAGCACGATCGTGAGCGCGCCGAGCGGCTGCACCAGGCTGAGCGGCCCGCAGGCGAGCGCCACCACGTGCAGCAGACCGCCGAGGCCGTTCAGCGCCAGCGCACCCCACCAGGCGGGCCGGCGCAGCGGTGCGTAGCTCTCGTCGGCGCCGGTCGCGGCGACCCGCTCCTGCACGATCGCCCCGGCCGCGTAGGCGACGGCGGAGACGAGCGACAGCAGGACGGACAACGCGAGGGCGCTCATGAGCGTCTCCTTCGCGGGAGGCGGGGGTTTCGGGCCCGGCGCGACGAACGGTCGGCTTGCATGAGCAACACCATGCCGCTTCGCCCTCTTCCCGTCGTCGTCCCTGAGCACGCAATGCTTCCTACTGCCGATGGAGTACGACTCGTCTCCCGTCATCCCTCAGAGGGGTGACAGAGGTGACGACCCGGTGATCACGGCCTCGAACGCCCTTGGTACTACTGCTGCTCGTGGACCTCGACCCCGGCCTCGCCGCCCTCCGCCCGCTCGGCGGCTTCTTCCTCCTGCGCACGGCCGGCGCCGCGCACGGCGCGCTGCCCACCCTCGCGGACGCCTACGACGCCGGACGGGCAGGGGCCCACCCGGATCCGCTGGACGTCCGCGTGCGCAGGGTCGCCGGCGCCATCCGCGCGCCCGAAGCCAGGGTCGCGGCGTCCATCGCCCACCAGGGGCTGGCGGCCCGGCTGTGGTCCGTGGCCCTCGGCTGCGCCGTGCTGTACGGCACGCTGCCCGACCTTGACCCGGGGCTGCTGCGCTGGGATCCGCGGGGCAGCGCCCCCGACGACCTCTGGCTGACGGCACTGCGCCCCGACCCGCACGCCTCGACCGCACCGGGGGACCACACCCGTGCCGCCCCGCAGGATCTGGCCCGCGCCGTCCTGGACGGCCATCTGCACCCGCTCGCCGCGGCCCTGCGCGCCCGTCACCGCCTGGCCCCCGGTCTGCTGCGCGGCAACGCCGCCTCCGCGCTGGCCGGGGCCGGCCGCCACCTTCAGGGGTGGGCGCTCGCCCACGACCACCCCGACGCCGCGTCCCGCGCCCGCGCCCTGACCGCCGCCCTGCTCGCCCATCCGCACCTCGCCGGAGCCGGCACCCCGACCGGTCCCGCGACCGGCACCCCGACCGGCACCCCGGCCGGTCCCCAAGGGTTCCGCCGCCGCAGCTGCTGCCTGTACTACCGGGTGCCCGGCGGAGGCGTGTGCGGCGACTGTTGCTTCCCGAGGCCCCCGCGCTCTTCCCCACGCGCCCCGTCTGGGTGACCATGAAAGGAGACCGTTGGGCATCTACCGCCGAGCACAGGGGGTCGACGGGTGCGAGTGGGACTGCTGACCCGGGAGTACCCCCCGGACGTGTACGGCGGCGCGGGTGTCCACGTGGAGTTCCTGGCCCGCGAACTGGCCCCCCTGGTCGATCTCGACGTGCACTGCTGGGGCGAGGGCTCGAGCGCGGACAAGGCGGCCGGCGTCCAGCGACACCGCTCCTGGTCCCGCCTCGACGACGCCAACGACGCACTGCGCACCTTCTCCGTCGACCTGTCGATGGCCGCCGCCCTGCAGGGCCGCGACCTCGTCCACTCGCACACCTGGTACGCCAACCTCGGCGGCCACCTCGCGAAGCTGCTGTACGGCGTCCCGCACGTGGTGACCGCGCACTCGCTGGAACCGCTGCGCCCGTGGAAGGCCGAGCAGCTCGGCGGCGGCTACGCGCTCTCCGGCTGGGCCGAGCGCACCGCCGTCGAGGCCGCCGACGCGGTGATCGCCGTCTCCGGTGCCATGCGCGAGGACATCCTCGCCTGCTACCCGGCGCTCGATCCGGCCCGGGTGCACATCGTCCACAACGGCATCGACACCGCGCTGTACCGGCCCGACCCGGGTACCGACGCCCTGGTCAGGGCCGGTGTCGACCCGCGGCGCCCGTACGTCCTGTTCGTCGGCCGCATCACCCGGCAGAAGGGCGTCCCGCACCTGCTGCGGGCCGTGCGCGACATCGACCGGGGCGCGCAGGTCGTGCTGTGCGCGGGCGCGCCGGACACGCCGGAGATCGACCGGGAGTTCCGCACGCTGTACGAGGAGCTGAGCGCCGTACGCGACGGGGTGCACTGGATCCCCCGCATGCTGCCGCGCCCCGAGGTGATCCAGCTGCTCACCCACGCGGCGGCCTTCGTCTGCCCGTCGGTGTACGAGCCGCTCGGCATCGTGAACCTCGAGGCGATGGCGTGCGGCACGCCGGTGGTCGCCTCCCGGGTCGGCGGCATCCCCGAAGTCGTCGAAGACGGCGAGAGCGGGGTACTCGTCGACGTGGACGAACACTTCGAGTCGCGTCTCGCCCGCGCGCTGGACGGTGTCCTCGCGGATCCGGCGGCCGCCCGGCGGATGGGTGAGGCGGGGCGCGAGCGGGCGGTCACCCGGTTCGGCTGGGACGCGGTCGCCCGGCGCACGGTACGGCTCTACGAGGAGATTCTCGGCCGCGCCAAACAGGCGTAACGCGCCCTGACCAGGGGCAGGCATCGGTCAACCAGGTGAGGGGAGCGGCCATGCGTCGTGGTGGTCCTTCGGTGCTCGGCATCGTGCTCGCGGGCGGAGAGGGCAAGCGCCTGATGCCCCTGACCGCCGATCGCGCCAAACCGGCGGTCACCTTCGGCGGGACGTACCGCCTCGTCGACTTCGTGCTGTCCAACCTCGTCAACGGCGACATCCTGCGCATCTGCGTGCTGACCCAGTACAAGTCGCACTCGCTGGACCGGCACATCACCACGACCTGGCGGATGTCCAGCCTGCTCGGCAACTACGTCACACCGGTCCCCGCCCAGCAGCGCCTCGGCCCGCGCTGGTACCTGGGCAGCGCCGACGCGATCCTGCAGTCGCTGAACCTGATCCACGACGAGCAGCCGGAGTACGTCGCCGTGTTCGGCGCCGACCACGTCTACCGGATGGACCCGCGCCAGATGCTCGCCCAGCACATCGAGGGCGGCGCGGGCGTCACGGTGGCGGGGATCCGGGTGCCGCGCAGCGAGTCCTCGTCGTTCGGCGTGATCACACCCGGGTCGGACGGCCGGACGGTGCAACGCTTCCTGGAGAAGCCCGCCGACCCGCCGGGCCTGGCGGACGACCCGGCGTGCGTGTTCGCGTCGATGGGCAACTACATCTTCACCACCAAGGCGCTGATCGAGGCCCTGCACCGGGACGCCGAGGACGAACGCTCCGTGCACGACATGGGCGGTTCGATCCTGCCCCAGCTCACCGAGCGCGGTGAGGCGCAGCTGTACGACTTCAGCGCCAACCACGTTCCCGGCGAGACCAGCCGCGACCAGGGCTACTGGCGGGACGTGGGCACCCTGGACGCGTACTACGAGGCGCACATGGACCTCATCGCCGAGCGTCCCGCGTTCAACCTCTACAACCGCCACTGGCCCATCTACACCCACTCCACCGACCTGTCGCCGGCCCGCTTCAACGCCGGCGGCATAGCCGGCGAGTCGATCATCAGTGCGGGGTGCCTGATCCGCGGCCAGGTCACCCGGTCCGTGCTGTCCCCGGGGGTGGTGGTCGACCCGGGTGCCGTGGTGCAGGGGTCGGTGCTGCACGACAACGTGCACGTCGGCCGGGGCGCGATCGTGCGCGGCGCGATCCTCGACAAGAACGTGGAGGTCCCTCCGGGCGCCACCATCGGCGTCAACCCGAGCCGGGACGCGGAGCTGTACACCGTCTCCAAGAGCGGGGTGATCGCCCTCGGGAAGGGCCAGCGGGTGTCGTGACCTGCGGGGCGCTCGGCCGTCGGCCTCGTGCTCAGCCCTTGGCCTCCTGCATCGCTCGGAAGTTCTTCATGATGGCCTCGCTGGTGGGGGCCACCTCGCGGGTCGGGCTGAACTGCAGGGCCTCGGTGCCCGGCGCGGTGCGTACGGGGACGTGCCCGGGCGGTGCGTAGTACGCGTCGCCCTCCTCGTAGACCTCGTCGTGGTCCGCGTAGTGGAAGACCAGCTGCCCCTTGAACACATAGCCCCAGTGCGGGCACTGGCACCGGTCGTCGGGCAGTCCCCGCAGCAGCGGCGTGTGATCGACGTTCTCGCGGAAGGTGATGAAGTCGACCGTGTAGTCGTCCAACTCCTCGGACCGGTCGAGAACGATTCCGAAGTCGCCGCCCTGGGAGGCCGTCTCCCTGGATACCTTCGACATCTCCCTCGCCCCTTTCTGCGGAGGGTGCCGTCGCAGCGGACTCGCGCGGCACAGGGTGACGCCTCCATTCTTCGCCGCCGGTGACGAGCGGGCCACTCGCCCTCTGCGGCTCCGTCCGATGGTCCGCACGGCTGTCCGGCCCGGCCCCTTCCCGATGGTGAACGCGCCCCGCTCGGCGGCGAGTACGGCGCTGCCGAGCCACGCTGCGGTCGGCTGCGATCCGCCCGGCCCTGGGCCCGCGGCGATGCCCGTGACCGCGGGCCGACCCGGGCTGGGGCGATGTCGCCGACCGGCTTGATCGAGTGCAGCGGGTCCGCGGTGGCCAGATCGGCGGCGTCGGCGTCGTAGTGGTCGTACCAGGGCAGGGCCACGGACGAGGGCCGCGGTGCGGCGGGGAGCCGAACCGGCCACCGGTCCCGACCGCCGTCCCGGTCGGCCCCCGGTCGGCCCGCGGCCGTCCGGGTGGGGTGTGGGGCCGCGGATGCGCCTGCCGCGGCCAACCGACCTCAGTCGTCCCATGAGTCCCCTGCCTCGCTTGAGCGGCGGGACTTAATCTGCTGTTAACTGAGCGTAGCCTGATCGTACTTGACCGTAATCGGGTGCAGGGGTTTGACTGCTGGTTCATCCGTCCGTCGACGCGAGGCAAGCCCTTGACTTCTGATCTGCTCGCACCCCTCGACCTGGCGTTCTGGAACATCGAGTCCCCCGAGCATCCCATGCACCTGGGCGCCCTCGGCATCTTCTCCGCCCACTCGCCGACCGCGGGCGCGCACGCGGCCGACCTGCTCGCCGCGCGTGCGGCGGCCGTGCCCGGGCTGCGCATGCGGATCCGCGACGTGTGGCAACCGTTGCGGGCACGCTCACCGTTCTCCTTCGGCGGAGCCGTCCGCGAACCCGTGCCCGACTTCGACCCGCTCGACCACATCCGGCTGCACGCGCCCACCGCCGACTTCCACGCCGAGGCCGGCCGGCTCATGGAGCGCCCGCTGGAACGCGACCGGCCGCCGTGGGAGGCGCATGTGCTGCCCGGCGCCGACGGGGTGTCGTTCGCGGTGCTGTTCAAGTTCCACCACGCCCTGGCCGACGGACTGCGGGCGCTCGGGCTGGCCGCCGCCATCCTCGACCCGATCGAGATGCCCGAGGCCCGGCCCCGCCCCGCGGAGCCGCCGCGCGCACTGCTGCCCGACGTGCGCCGGCTGCCCTCGCTGGTGCGCGGCGCGGTGTCCGGTGCGCTGTCCGACGTCGGCCGCGCCCTCGACATCGGTGCCTCGGTGGCCGCGTCCACGCTCGCCGTGCGCAGCACGCCGGCGCTGACCGCCGAGCCGTCGGGCACCCGCCGCACGGCCGGCGTGATCATCGACCTGGACGACGTGCACCGCGTCCGCAAGACCGTCGGCGGCACCGTCAACGACGTGCTGATCGCGGTCGTCGCCGGGGCGCTGCGCACCTGGCTCGACGAGCGCGGCGACGGCAGCGAGGGTGTCGCGCCCCGCGCCCTGATCCCGGTGTCCAAACGCCGCCCGCGCACCGCCCACCCGCAGGGCAACCGGCTCTCCGGGTATCTGATACGGCTCCCGGTCGGCGAGAGCGACCCGCTGGGCCGGCTCGCCGCGGTCCGCGTCGCCATGGACCGCAACAAGGACGCCGGCCCGGGCCGGGGCGCCGGCGCGGTCGCGCTGCTCGCCGACCACGTCCCGGCGCTCGGTCACCGCATCGGCGGGCCGCTGGTCTCGCAGGCCGCCCGGCTGTGGTTCGACATCCTGGTCACCAGCGTGCCGCTGCCCAGCCTCGGTCTGAAGCTCGGCGGGAACCCGCTCACCGCGGTCCACCCGCTCGCGCCGCTGGCCCGGGGCCAGTCCCTGGCGGTCGCGGTCTCGACGTACCAGGGCCGCGTCCACTACGGCCTCGTCGCGGACGCCGCGGCCGTACCGGATCTCGACCGGTTCGCGGCGGCCCTGTCCCGGGAGGTGGAGACACTGCTCACAGCGTGCGCCGACTGAGCCCGAACGGTTTGGTCCCCGGGTACGGCGCTCCGTTAGAATTCCGCGTTCGAAAGCGGGCGCGGTCGGAGCGCCGCGGGACCAGACCAGGGATCGGCAGCGCGATGACGGTGACAGAGGACGGCTCGGCGACCACGGACGAGGTCGTGTACGGGCCCGGCATCGACCCCGAGCGCCTGGCCGTGTGCCTGAGCGTGCTGGAGGAGCTCGACCGGATCGACGTCGACCACCCCGACGCGATCGCCGTGCGCCGGGCGACCTCGCACATCTACCGCACGGTCAAGCAGCGCCGCCGCCAGGAGCGCCGCGCCGCCAAGACCGCTCACGACCGCGCGGTCACCGAGGCCACCGCGACCGGCTCCGCCGAGCGCATCGACGACGAGACCGAGGGCATCCTGCCGTCCTCCAAGGTCGAGCCCGGCCGGATCGCGGGGATACTCCAGCGCCCCCGCTCCTGCTACACCTGCAAGAAGCGCTACGTCGAGGTCGACTACTTCTACCACCAGCTCTGCCAGGAGTGCGCCGCCCTCAACCGCGCCAAGCGCGACGTCCGCGCCGACCTCGCCGGCAAGCGGGCCCTGCTCACCGGCGGCCGCGCCAAGATCGGCATGTACATCGCGCTGCGGCTGCTGCGCGACGGCGCCCACACCACGATCACCACGCGTTTCCCCAAGGACGCCATCCGCCGCTTCAAGGCGATGGAGGACTCGGCGGACTGGCTGCACCGCCTCGAGGTCGTCGGCATCGACCTGCGCGACCCGGCGCAGGCCGTGGCCCTGGCCGAGCAGGTCACCGAGAACGGCCCGCTCGACATCCTCATCAACAACGCGACGCAGACCGTACGCCGCCTGCCCTCCGCGTACGCGGCGCTCGTCGAGGGCGAGAGCGCCCCGCTGCCCGCCGGAGAGCTCCCCGCCCACCACGTGATCGGCGCCTTCAACTCCGGCGCGGTCGACGGCATCGCGGCGCTGCCCGTCGGCACCAGCGGCCTGGACGCGCAGAAGGTCGCCGACCTCGCGCTCGTCGCGGGCAACGCCAGCGTCGCCCGCCACCTGGACGGCACCGCCATCGACGCCGGCGGTCTCGTCCCGGACGTCGTCGACACCAACACCTGGGTGCAGACCATCGACCAGATCTCCCCGGTGGAGCTGCTCGAGACCCAGCTGTGCAACTACACCTCCCCGTTCATCCTGATCAGCGCGCTGCGCCCGGCGATGGCGGACGCGGCGAAGAAGGCGGCCAGCGGCCGGGCGTACGTCGTCAACGTCTCCGCGATGGAGGGCGTCTTCAACCGCGGCTACAAGGGCGCCGGGCACCCGAACACCAACGCCGCGAAGGCCGCCATGAACATGGTCACGCGGACCAGTGCCCAGGAGATGTTCGACTCCGACGGCATCCTCATGACCTCCGTCGACACCGGCTGGATCACCGACGAGCGCCCGCACTACGACAAGCTGCGCCTGGCCGAGGCCGGTTTCCACGCGCCCCTCGACCTGGTCGACGGCGCGGCCCGGGTGTACGACCCGATCGTGCGCGGCGAGGCGGGCGAGGACCTGTACGGCGTCTTCCTGAAGGACTACGCGCCGGGCAAGTGGTGACGGCGCGTCCCGGCCGAGGGTTCTCGCCGGGTGCCGGTCGCCGTGCCCGCCGTTCAGTCGACGGCGCCGCTGCGGGCGTGGTGTCCGGCGAGCAGTTCCAGCACCGTGCGCCAGTCCTCCAGGACCCCGCCGTCGAGGGCGTCGGTGCGCGCCTCCTCGTCGGCCTGACGCAGGGCGAGCAGTGCGTCGTCCGCGGCGGCCCTCTCGCACGGGGCCGCGCGCACCAGTTCGTGGACGCGTTCGCCGAGCAGTGAGCGCACGGCCCCGGCCGCACGTTCGGCGCCGCCGGTGGCGTCCCCGGGGCGCAGCAAGCGTCCCACGGCCAGCACCAGTCCGGCGACCTGGAGCTCCTTGTCGGCGGGCCGGCGCCGGCGCAGCAGCGCCGCGGTGCGCAGGGCGCGGTCGTGCAGATCGGCCGCGGCGGCGGCGCGCGCCGGCAGGTCCCGCACGCCCCGGCAGGCGTACAGCAGATCCATCAGCTCCTCGACGCTGCGCAGTTCCATGCCTCTGTCCTCCCGCGAGACAGCCGGTGCCGGCACACCAGCAGAGCACCGCCGGCTTATCGATCGGCCAACGGCACTTGAACTGCGGGCCGAAGTCGAAGACCCGCGCGGGAACATAGGCCGATCGAGTGACAGACAAAAGGCATCAAACCGGTCAAAAGGGTTCAATTCCCTAGTGGGGACATGTGCGTGACTTGCCATGGTTACCCCAAATTTTCAGCCCCATCGAGCGGGGCCCCGCTCATTTGGTTAATCTGTAGCGGACGGACAGCAGAACGGGGTCCCACCCACACCCATCGTCCGTCATGGGGCACGCCGGTCCACCTCGGCCTGGTCCACTGTGAGTTGTCGACGCCACCGCGTCCGAACGCCTTGAGACAGACCCGAGCGGGCGTCGAAGGACAGGCCGGAGTATGGCCCGTACGCCCCCCCCGGGTGACCGACACATAAGGAGTGCGCGGTGACACCAGAGAAGACGAATCGCGAGCAGCGCCCCAAGGAACGCACGGAGCGCGCCGGCCGCCGGCCCGGAGAGATCGGCAGCCTCGACGTGTGGGCCCGGTCCGCCCCCATCCGCCTCGCCGGATACGAGGACGACCTCGCCGAGCCGCACATCCTGCCCAGCGTGGACTGACCCGTTCCGGGGCAGGACCATCGCGATCGCCGACCGCATGGGCGTGCCACACTCACGCCCATGCTGATCAGAGAAGCCGCGGCCGAGGACTGGCCGCAGATCTGGCCGTTCTGGCACCGCATCGTCGCCGCCGCCGAGACCTACGCCTGGGACCCGGACACCACCGAGGAAGCGGCCCGCGCCCTGTGGATGAGCCCGGCCAAACGCGTCTACGTCGCCGAGGACGAGACCGGTGCCGTCGTCGGCTCCGCCTATCTGACGCCCAACTACGGCGGCCCGGCCGCGCGCATCGCCAACGCCGGCTTCATGGTCGACCCCGGCCGGGGTGGCCGCGGCATCGGCCGCGCCCTCGCCGGGCACATCCTGGCCGAGGCCAGGGCTCACGGCTACCGGGGCATGGTCTTCAACGCCGTCGTCGAGACGAACCCGGCCGTCGGGCTGTGGCAGTCCCTCGGGTTCACGATCCTGGGCACCGTCCCGGAGGCGTTCGAACACCCCCGGCACGGGCTGGTGGGACTGCACATCATGTACAAGGCGCTGTAGCCGGCCCGGTCCGTCGGCGCCCGCCGTGCCCTCAGCGGGCCCCGGCCGACTCCCCGCGCCAGTCGCCGTCCCGGTGGGCCCAGCGCACCGCGGGCGTCACCGCGAGCCCGGCCAGCGCGAACAGGACGCCCAACACCGCCCAGCCCAGCGCCCCGTGGGCGATCGCGGTGACCGTCACCAACGCCGGGCCCGCCATCATGCCCGCCGACATGCCCGCACCGAAGACGCCCTGGTAGACGCCGTGCGCGCGGGCGTCGGCGAGTTCGTAGCCGAGGGTCCAGCCGCCGGCCGCCGACAGCACCTCGGCGAAGACCTGCACCACCGAGCCGGCGATCAGCGCGCACACCGCCCACAGGGGCGAGAGTCCCGCGGACAGGGCGTAGACCGCGCAGGCCACGGCCAGCAGCAGGCCCGACCAGGCCATCGCCCGCACCGCGGCCGGCACCCGCGCCGTGCGCCGGGCCACCCGCACCTGGAGCAGCGCCACCAGCACACAGTTGACGATCATCAGCAGTGCCGCGGTCCAGCGCGGCGCGCCGGTCCGCTCCACGATCCACAGCGGCAGCCCCACCTCGGACAGCGAGTACTGCACGACGAGGACCGCGTTCAGCACCGTCACCGCCAGGAACGGCAGGTCGCGCACCGCCCGCCACGGGCCGGCCGCCTGCGCACCGGCCTCCGGTTCCCGGCGCCCGGCGACGTGCGCGGCCAGCGGCAGCCGCGGCACCAGCAGGGCGGGCCCGGCGAACGACAACGCGTTCAGCACGATCACGGTCAGGTACGCGGCCCGCGAGTCCAGTTGCAGCGCGACGGCGCCGAGCGCGCCGCCCGCCCCCATGCCGACGTTCGTCACCATCCGCAGATACGCCCGGGCCTCCACCCGGGTCGCCGCCGGCAGCACGTCAGCGTACAGCGCGCCCTGCACCCCACGGCTCGCCATCTGCAACCCCGTCGCCACGACCACCGCGACGAGGAAGCCGGCATAGGAGTGCACCAGCGTGTACGCGGCCGTCGCCAGCCCCGTACCGCCCCACAGCAGCGCCCCGACCCGCCGGGATCCCCACCGGTCCGCCGCCCGCCCGGCCGGCACCCCGGCCGCCACACCGACCAGTCCGGCGACCGTCATGCCGACGCCGACCGCGGTGGCCTCCAGGCCGACGATGCGGGTGAAGTACAGGACGCCGAGGGGGAAGTACAGGCCGTTGCCCAGGGAGTTGACGGCCGTCAGCACGGTGGCCAGGCGGAGCGCCGGATCGGCCGGCAGCAGTCCGCCGGCCCGGGTGGCGCGGCCGGTCTGCGGTACGGGTCGTGTCGTGGTCATGCACATCAGGCAACCCGGTCGCCGGTTCCCCGGACATTGATTTAGCGTGGCGCTCAATGATCGAGTTCCGTTTCGGCATCGGCGACCTCGCCACGACGTCCTTCGCGTACTCCCCGCTGCAGGAGGCGGTGTTCTCGCTGCGCTGCCTGCACGACCCGGCGCGCTATCCGCACCACCGGCCGTGGCTGCGCCGGATCCGGCCGCGCCTGGCCGCCCTCGACCACGAGATGCTGACCGCCCTGTCCGCGCCCTGGCTGTGGGTGCCGGACTTCCTCACCCCGCGGCCCTCCCGCGCCCGCCCTTCCGTCACCGACGAACTCGCCCTGCTCCGCCGCACACCCCCGGACGTCGTCGCCGCCGACTTCCGCGCCACCTACCGCACCGCCGACGCGCTGCCCGAGGTCGTGGCGCGCGGCCTGACGGACCCGCGGGCCCTGCTGGAACGGGTCGTCGACGCCCTTGAGGGCTATTGGCACACATGCCTCGCCGACGCCTGGTGGCCGCGGGCCCAGGCCGTCCTCGAGGCGGATCTCGCCCACCGGGGCAGGGTGCTCGCCGAACAGGGGCCGGGCGCGATGCTGTCCGGGCTGGACGACCGGCTCAGCTGGGACGACGGCCGACTGCGGCTGTCCACCCGGCACTTCATGATCCCGGCGCCGTGGACCGACGTCGTCGGCATCGCCGGGCGCGGGATGGTGCTGCTGCCCACGCTGTTCGCCCGGGGCGCCCAGCCCACGATCGATCCGTCCCGGCCGCCGGTCCTGGCCTATCCGGCCCGAGGCCGCGCCACCCTCTCCGAGCAGCCCCCACCGGTCACCGACGACGCGCTCGGCCGCCTCCTCGGCCGCCCCCGCGCCCGCCTGCTGCTCCTGCTCGCCGAACCCGCCTCCACCACGGAACTGGCCCACCGCCTCGGCGTCACCCCGGGCGCGATCAGCCAGCACCTCACGGTCCTCTACGACGCGGGCCTGCTCACCCGCACCCGCGCCGGCCGCAGGGTCCACTACGCCCGCACCCCGCTCGGGGACGACCTGTGCCGCTAGGCCGGCAGACAGGCTCCCTAAGCCCCGGCCCCCTTCAGCGGCGCCGTCCGCCGCCACGGCAGCAGACCCTCCAACTGTGCTGCCAGCTCCAGGAGTTCGGGCTCCGAACCGGGCCGCCCCACCAGCTGCACGGCGGTCGGGGCGCCCGAAGGCAGGGTGCCGAGCGGGACCGTCGCGGCCGGCCAGCCGGTGAGATTCCACGGTGGGGTGAACGGCGAACAGGCGGTGTCGGCGGCGATGTTGCGCAGCCAGCCCCGCTCGTGCCAGGGCGCCGCCTCGGGGGAGCGGCGCGCCAGCGCGGGCGTGAGCAGCACGTCGTACCGCGCGAAGAACGGCTCCAGCCGCTCGGCCAGCTGCTCCCGGCTCCGCCCGGTGCGGGCGGTGTTCAGGAAGCGGCGGCCGACGGCCGCGTGGACGCGGGTACGGCGGGTCAGCAGCCGCCGGTCCAGGGCGGCCGCGTCGACGGCGGTGCCCGCCGTCCAGTGCGTCAGCGCCGTCACCCCGAGCGAGAGGGGATACGGCGGCTCGGCGCGCCGTACCGTGTGCCCGGCGCGCGCCAGCAGCCCGGCCGCCGCACGCGCCGCCGCCCTGTACGGCGAGGTCACCGCGACCCCGGCGAGCGGGCTGCGCAGGGAGACGGCGATGCGGCGGGCGCCGGGCGCGGCAGGGCGTAGAGCGCCGGAGCCGGACAGGACGGACAGGGCCAGGCGGACGTCCTCGACCGTCGTGGCCAGCGGGCCGTTCTCCGCCATGCCGAACCAGTCGCCCTCGCCGATGCCGGCCGGGACCACGCCGCGCCCCGGCTTGATCGTGACCAGGCCGCAGGTGGCGGCCGGGATGCGCAGCGAGCCCATGCCGTCGTTGCCGAGCGCCAGCGGCACGAACCCGGCGGCGACCGCGGCCGCGCTGCCGCCCGAGGAGCCGCCCGCCGAGCGGGAGGTGTCCCACGGGTTGCGGGAGGCGCCGTGCACCCCTTCCGTCGTACCGAAGACGCACAGCTCGGGCACGTTCGTCAGCCCCACCACGACGGCGCCCGCCGCGCGGAGGCGGGCCACCGTGACATGGTCGGCCTCCGCCGGGGTGTCCGGGGTCGCGGCCGAACCCACGCGCATCGACTCGCCGCGCACGGCGAGGTTGTCCTTCACCGCCAACGGCACCCCGGCGAGGGGGAGTTCCGCGAGGTCGCCCCGGGCGCCGACGGCCTCGGCCTCGGCGAGCGCCGCCTCGGCACGCACCGTACGGAAGGCGCCGATCGTCCCGTCCAGCCGGTCGATCCGGGCGAGATGTTCGGCCACCACCTCGCGCGGCGTGGCCCGCTTGTCACGGACGGCGGCGGCGATCTCTGCGGCGGACAGACCGGCCCAGCTGGTCACGGGCAGCTCCTCGACATCGGGCGGCGGCGATTACCGGCGAGTAGTGGGTGCGCAGCACACACTGTGCCCTGCCGGGCGCCACACGTCGAGGGGCCGCACGCGCTCAACCGGGTGCCGGGACTCCGCTTCGCGCGGACCGATCCGGCCGGGTCGGGGCGCGCAGTCGTCCGGCAGCAGGTCCGCGATCCGCTGCCGCTCCGCCTCGCCGGGTGCGTCCTCGCGGGCCGGCCGCAGCAGCCCCAGGTGCGCCTCCGCCTCTTCCCGCAGGGCCGGCAGATGCTCGGCGGCGTCGATCCGCACACCGACGGGAGCCCGCGCCTCGCGCAGGACGGCCCGAAGGATCTGCCGTGCCGTACCGCGCGCCTCCCGCCGGCGCGCCGGCCGCGCCGATGCCCCGACCCGCCGCCGTGCGTCGGCCCGCTCGTCCTCCGGCACCCGCCGGTAGGCGGCCACGGCCTCGGCCCCGAGGTCCAGTTCCTCCCAGGCGGCGGCCACGGCCGCGTGGGCCGCGGGGTCCGTGGTGTGCGGACCCGAGAGGTCCCGGAGGAGACGGCGCCCCTGCTCGCAGACGATCTGACGGAGGTTCATCGGAGCGGTCACGTCCGCCGGGCCGCCCCCGTGCTGTCCCGTTCGATCAACCGCGGTACCGGCACCCGCACGGTCCGCGCCGGGCCTCCGTCCAGCAGTGCGAGCAGTTCGCGGGCCGCCGTGCGGCCGAACTCCACGCTGTCCCGGGACAGCGCCGACAGCCACGGCTTGACCAGCCGGCACAGCGCCGAGTCCTCCCAGGACACCACCGACACGTCCCCGGGCACCGCGCGGCCCAGGCCCGTCGCGGCCGCGATCCCGGCGACGGCCATCACGTCGTTGTCGTAGATCAGGGCGGTCGGCGCGGGGGAGCGCTCCAGCACCCGGCGGGTCACCGCGGCGCCCTCCGCGTCGGAGTAGTCCGTGGTCACCGACTCCACGCCGGTCAGGCCCCGCCGCCGCGCCTCGGCGCGCAGCGTGCGCACCCGGCGCTCGGTGTGCGCGAGCCCCGGCAGCCCGGCGATGTGCACGATCCGCCGGTGGCCCAGCGCGTACAGGCGGTCCACCACCGACGCCATCGCCCCGGCGTCGTCCGCCCACACCGAGGACAGCCCCGGGTGCCGGTCGTCCGGCGCGCCGCCGATCACCACGGCGGGCAGCCCCAGTTCGTCCAGCAGGCCGGGCCGCGGATCGTCGCTGCGCGGGTCGACGACCAGCACGCCGTCCACCCGGTGTTCGGCCCACCAGCGGCGGTAGACCGCGCACTCCTCGCCGACGTCCTGGGCCACCTGGAACAGCAGCCCCAGATGGCGTTCGGCCAGCACCTCCTGGATGCCGGAGACCAGCTGGAGGAAGAAGGAGTCCACGCCGAGGGTGTCGGCGGAGCGGGCCAGCACGAAGCCGACTGTCGCCGCGCCCTCGCCGGACAGCGCGCGGGCCGCCGTGCTGGGCCGCCAGCCCAGCTGTTCGGCGACCCGGCGCACCCGGTCCCGGGTGACCTCCGAGACGCCGGGGCGGCCGTTGAGCGCGAAGGAGACCGCGCTCTCGGAGACACCGGCGCGCCGCGCGATGTCCTTCATCGTCGGCCGGCGCGCCGGCACCCGCTTGCCCGACAACCCCTGCCCCCTTCGGAAACAGCCGATGCACTAATGCGCTTGAGTGCGAACAGGCTAAAGCGCATTAGCGATCGGCCGCAAGAGATCGTTGTCAAACCCGCTGACCTGCCCGAACGAGCAACTAAAGACATTAGTTGGGGTGAATCCATTGACGTCGTCGGGAATCGGCGGGCAAGGTCTGCCCCGGCGCCATCGGCCGGCCGTCCACCCCACCGCACACCGTTCTCGACAAGGAGCACACCGTCGTGCGCATCTCCCGCAGAACCTTCGCCGCCGCCGCTGCCGCCGTCGTCCTGTTGCCGCTGAGCGCCTGTGGCGGCGGCGGTGACGACGGCGGCTCGGACGACGCCTCGGGCAAGGTCCAGGGCGACATCACGTTCCAGACCTGGAACCTGAAGGCCAACTTCAAGGACTACTTCGAGGGCGTCGTCGCCGAGTTCGAGAAGAAGTACCCGGGCACGCACGTCAAGTGGATCGACCAGCCCGCCGAGGGCTACGCCGACAAGATCAGCGCCGACGCGGGCGGAGGCACCCTGCCCGACGTCGTCAACGTCTCCCCGGATCTGGTCGCGCCGCTCGCCAAGGCCGGCCTCGCGCTCGACCTGGACAAGGCGGCCGGGCAGTACAAGAAGGAGTACCTGGACGGCGCGTGGGCGAGCCACCAGGTCCCGGGCCTCGGCGGAACGTACGCCTTCCCGTGGTACCTGAACACCGGGCCCCTGTTCTACAACAAGTCCCTGTTCACCAAGGCCGGACTCGACCCGAACAAGCCGCCGAAGACCTACGCCGAACTCTTCGCGGACGCGCTCCAGATGGCCGACCGGACCGACGGCAGGGTCGCCACCCTCGCCAACGTCCCCACGATCGAGGACTTCGGCCGTTACGGCGTCGAACTGATGAACAAGGAAGGCACCGCCTTCACCTTCAACGACGCCAAGGGCGTCGAACTCCTCACCAAGTACAAGGAGTTGTACGACGCGAAGGCGCTCGACCCGCAGGCGCTGACCGCCACCCCGGAGTCGTCCGGGAAGAAGTTCCTCACCGGGGCCGTCGCCATGAACCCGGGCAGCGCCCTCGACCTCGACAACTTCAAGAAGAACGCGCCGAACCTGTACCGGAACATCGGCATCACCGACCAGATCACCAGCACCGGGCACGCCAACATGTACGTGATGGGCGTGATGGTCAACGCGCAGACCAGGAAGAAGCCCGCCGCGATCGCCTTCGCGCACTTCGTCACCGACGCCGCGCACCAGATGTCCTTCGCCAAGAAGGTCGCCATCTTCCCCTCCACCGCCGGCTCGCTCGACGACCCGTACTTCACCCGGCAGGACGGCACCGACGTCACCCGGGTGCGCATCGCCGCCGCCCAGTCGCTGAAGAGCGCCGTCAACTACACGCCGGTGCTGTTCAGCGACCAGATGAAGACCGCGCTGCGCAACGAGGTCGCCAAGGCGCTCCAGGGCAAGCAGAGCCCCCAGGACGCGCTGGACAACGCTGTCAAGCAGTGCGACACACTGCTGAAGCAGCAGGGCTGACGCACCGTGGCCGGCTCCACCGTCTCCCGGGTGCGGCGCCAACTGCCGTCCAGTCCCTGGCTGTTCGCCGCTCCCGGCTTGCTGATCATCGGCGCGTTCATCCTGTGGCCGTTCCTCTCCACGGTGATCAACGCCTTCACCGACCGCCGCACGCTGGTCCCCGGGCAGTTCGTCGGGCTCGCCAACTTCCGTGAGCTGCTGCACGACGACATGTTCTGGACCGGCCTGCGCAACAGCGCCCTCTACGTCGTCGGCGTGGTCCCCGCCCTGGTCGTGCTGCCGCTGCTGCTGGCCCTGCTGGTGCAGAAGAACATCCCCGGCATCGCCTTCTTCCGGTCCGCCTTCTACACCCCGGTCGTCGCCTCGATCGTCGTCGTCGGCCTGATCTGGGTGTGGCTGCTCGACGAGCGCGGACTGGTCAACTCCCTGCTGGAGACGGTCGGCGTCGGCCGGATCGGCTTCCTCAGCGACCAGTGGCTGCTGTTGCTGAGCGCCATGGCCGTCACCGTGTGGAAGGGCCTCGGCTACTACATGATCATCTATCTCGCGGCGCTCGCGAACGTGCCGCGCGAGCTCCACGAGGCCGCCGCCGTGGACGGGGCGGGCGCCGTTCGCCGCTTCCTCACGGTCACGGTGCCCGCCGTGCGCTCCACGATGGTGCTGGTCGGCGCGCTGTCCTCGGTCGCCGCGTTCAAGGTGTTCTCCGAGGTGTACCTGATGGCCGGCCCCAGCGGCGGCCCGGCCGGCGAGGACACCACCCTCGTCATGCTGGTCCAGCGCACCGGCACCGGCCTGACCGGCCGCGTCGGCTACGCCTCCGCGATCTCCCTGGTCGTCTTCGTCGTCACCGTCGCCCTGATGCTGCTCGTGCTGCGCGCCGACCGGAAGGAGGACCGGTGAGCGTCCTCGACACGGCGCGTCCCGCGCCGCCCACCGAGGCGGCCCACGAGCCCCGCCTCACCGACCAACACGGCCGCCGCATCCGGATCTGGGAGCTGGCCTGGCGCTACGTCCTGCTGCTCGCCGTGCTGGCGCTGACCGTCGGCCCGTTCCTGTGGCAGCTGTCGACCTCCCTCAAGGGACCGACCGAGGACATCTTCAGCTCCCCGCCCCGCTTCCTGCCCGAGCACCCCACCCTGCACAACTACGAGCGCGTCGCGGACACCATCCCCGTCTGGGACTACGCCCTGAACTCGCTGAAGGTCGCCGCCGCCAACGTCGTCACCAACTGCGTCGGCTCCGCCCTCGCCGGCTACGCGCTCGCCCGGCTGCGCTACCGGGGCCGACGCGCCGCCACCCTCGCCTTCATCCTGGCCATGCTGGTGCCGGTCGAGGGCATCGTCATCGCCCAGTTCACCACGATGCGCGAACTCGGCCTGAACAACACCCTCGTCGGCGTCGTCCTGCCCGGCTCGATCGGTGCGATGAACGTGCTGCTGATGCGCAACGCCTTCCTCAACCTGCCGTACGAGATCGAGGAGGCCGCGTTCGTCGACGGCGCGAACGTCTGGCAGCGCTTCACCCGCATCGCGCTGCCCGCGGTCAAGGGCACCCTCGCCGTCGTCGCGATCTTCGCCTTCATGGGCGCCTGGGACGACTTCCTGTGGCCGCTGATCGTGCTCAGCGACCCGTCCCGGTTCACCCTCACCATCGGCCTGAACTACCTGCACGGCACGTTCGCGAACGACGAGCGTCTCGTCGCCGCCGGCACCGTCATCGCCGTCGCCCCGCTCATCGTCCTCTTCGCCTGCCTCCAGCGGTACTTCTTCCGCGGGGTCGGCGAGGGCGCGGTGAAGGGCTGAACCCCTCTCGAAGCCCGCCGTCCAGGAACCCCTCCCAAGGACCTCGCACATGCCCGCTGCCCCGCGCTTCGGCGTCAACTACACCCCCAGCGAAGGGTGGTTCCACCACTGGCTCGACTACGACCCGGGCGCCGTCCGCGCCGACCTCGACTCCATCGCCGCCCTCGGCGTCGACCACGTCCGCGTCTTCCCGCTGTGGCCCTACTTCCAGCCCGACCGCGCCCTGATCCGCCCCCGCGCGATCGAGCACCTCCTCGACCTGGTCGACGCGGCCGCCGAACGCGGCCTCGACGTCAACGTGGACGGTCTCCAGGGCCACTTGAGCAGCTTCGACTTCCTGCCCGCCTGGACCCGCACCTGGCACCGGCGTAACCTCTTCACCGACCCCGAGGTCCTCGACGGCCAGGCCGCCTATCTGCACGCCCTGTCCGCCGCGCTCGCCGACCGCCCCGCCTTCCTCGGCATGACGCTGGGCAACGAGGTCAACCAGTTCTCCGCCGGCCCCCACCCCGACCCCGACCGGGCCACCGCCGACCAGATCGACGCCTGGCTGGAACGCATGCTCGCCGCCTGCGAGAAGGGCGCCCCCGGGCGGCTGCACCTGCACGCCGAGTACGACGCCACCTGGTACCAGGACGACCAGCCCTTCACCCCCGCCCAGGCCGCCCGGCACGGCGCCGTCACCGCCGTCCACTCCTGGGTCTTCAACGGCACCGCCCAGCGCCACGGCCGCACCGGCGTCCCCACCGAACACCACGCCGCCTATCTGATCGAGCTGAGCAAGGCGTGGGCCGACGACCCGGCACGGCCGGTGTGGCTCCAGGAGGTCGGCGCCCCCGCCCCCCTGATCCCGCCCGAGCACGCCGCCGCCTTCACCGAGGCCACCATCGCCGCCGCCCTGGACTGCCCCGGCCTGTGGGGCGTCACCTGGTGGTGCTCCCACGACGTCTCCCGCTCCCTCGCCGACTTCCCCGACCTCGAGTACGGCCTCGGCCTGCTCACCAACGACCGCCGGCCCAAGGACACCGCACGCGTCCTCGCCCGGGCCGCCCGCACCCCCAGGGACACGCCCGCACCACGCACCACGGCCCTCCTCGTCCCCGCCGACCCCGCACAGCGCTCCCGCTGCGCCCCCGGCGGAGCCGTCTTCGACGCCTTCTTCGGGCTCGTCGCCGACGGCGTCCGCCCCACCACCGTCCTTGACACCCGCGCCCAGGACACCGCCCATCTGGCCGCGCGGGGCATCACCGAGGTCGTCGCTCCCGAACAGGTACTCCCCACCCCACCAGGAGGCACCCGCTCGTGACCCCCACCAGACGCACCGTCCTGCTCGCCGCCGGGACCGCCGGCGCCGCCGCGCTCCTGCCCCCGCTGTCCGCCCGTGCCACCCCC
The DNA here is from genome assembly GCF_040637635.1 of Streptomyces sp. NPDC028635. Taxonomy (NCBI): domain Bacteria; kingdom Bacillati; phylum Actinomycetota; class Actinomycetes; order Kitasatosporales; family Streptomycetaceae; genus Streptomyces; species Streptomyces sp. NPDC028635. Next base: position 94,048 of record NZ_JBEZWX010000023.1, read on the forward strand.
GGGGCGACGGCGTCGCTCCAGCCGTACGCCTCCTACTGGTACCCGGACTCCCTGCCCGCCGGCAGCCCCGGTCCCGGCACCACCTGGCGCAGCCTGAAGACCTGGCGCCCGGCCACCGACCCCGACCTCGCCTTCAACGCGGCCTCCGTCCCGCTCGCGCCCCGCTTCACCCCGGCACCGGCCAACACCACCGCCCGCTCCGGGCAGGCCCGCGTCCAGGCGCTGGTCTCCTTCGGGCCGACGGCGGGCAACCCCTCCCAGGGCTCGGCGAGCGCCGACTACTACGCCCTCACCCACTGGGCGTACATCGACGAGCTGGTCTTCTGGGGCGGCTCCGCGGGAGAGGGCCTGATCCTCGCGCCCAACGCGCCGATCGTGGACGCCGCCCACCGCCACGGCGTGCCCGTCCTCGGCAACGTCTTCCTGCCGCCCGCCGCCTACGGCGGACAGCTGCGCTGGACCCGCGACCTGGTGCAGAAGGACGCCGCCGGCCACTACCCGCTCGCCGAACGACTCGTCGCGGTCGCCACCGCGTACGGCTTCGACGGGTGGTTCCTCAACGCCGAGACGGGCGGCGGCGACAGCGCGCTGGGGGCGGACATGCTCGGCTTCGTGCGCGAGCTGAAGACGCTGAGCGCGGCCCGCGGACAGCGGGTCACCTGGTACGACGCGATGACCGTGGACGGCGGAGTCGACTGGCAGAACGCCCTCACCAGCCGCAACCAGCCCTTCTTCCGGGCCGCCGACGACATGTTCGTCAACTTCGGCTGGAGCACGGCCGGCCTCGCCTCCTCCGGGGCCGCTGCCGAGCGGCTCGGCCGCAGCCGCTACGACCTGCTGGCGGGTGTCGACGTGGAGGCGAACGGCTGGAACACGCCCGTGAACTGGGACGCCGTCGTGCCCAGCGGATCTCAGCACGTCACCTCCATCGGCTTCTACCGGCCGGAGTGGACCCGCAACCACCTCCCCGGCGACCGGCGCGGCCCCGGCGACTTCCACGCGGCCGACGACCGCTTCTGGACCGGGCGGGCACTGGACCCGACGCGGCCCGATCCGGCCGACCCCTGGCGGGCGCCCGCCGTGTCCGTGGCCGACCGCTCGACGGTGACGTCCCTGCCGTTCGCCAGCGTCTTCAACACCGGGCACGGCCTGCGCTGGTACGAGGACGGGGCGGTCGTCTCCGACACCCCCTGGAACCATCTCGGGCTCCAGGACCGGCTGCCGTCGCGGCGCTGGGCCGTGCACACGGCGGGGCGGCGGCCCGCCGTCTCCTTCGACTTCGCGGACGCCTGGCGGGGCGGGAGCAGTGTCCTCGTCGACACCGAGGGCGGTGAAGGGGACGAGGCGGTGGTGATCGAGCTGTACGCGACACGGCTGCCGCTCGCCGCGAACCCGGTCGTCGAGCTGACCCATCGGGTCGACGCCGGAGCTGTGCACGTGGAACTGGGCGCGGCCACCGCCGAGCCGGGCACGCCGGGCACGCCACCGCCGTACGTCTATCTGCCGGTGAACGCCGTCGACGGCGCGCCCCGCGGCGGGCTCGTCAACGGCTGGCGGACCGTGACCGTGCCGCTCACGGGGCTGACCGGCACCACCCTGCGCGGTTTCGGGATCCGGCTCACCCCCGCCGGCGGCGGACCCGTCCGCTGGCGGCTCGGGCGGCTCGCCGTCCGCACCCACCGCACCACGCCGGCCGCACCCACCGGCTTCCGTGTCACCGCGGCCGCCGGCGGCGACGTGCGCCTGGCGTGGAACCGGCCGGGCGGCGACGTACGCCAGTACACCCTGCACCGCGTCCTGCCCGACGGCGGCCGCCGCTTCCTCGGCGCCACCGGACAGTGCGCCTTCCACACCGCCGGCCTGCGGCCCGAGCAGGGCGAGCGGGCCGCACGGTTCGAAGTGCGCGCGGTGGGGGAGCTGTACACCTCGTCGGCCCCCGCGACGTTGACCCACCCCTGGTAACCACCCGCGGACGATTACGGAGCACCCGCATGCATGACGACCGCAACCTGGTCGAAGCCCGCCTCAAGCGCGTCCTCGACGAGCGCATCCGCCCCGCCGTCCACCCCGAGTCCGTGCCGCTGGACGTGGCGGTGTGGCACGCGCCGGGCGAGCCGGTACCGGTCGCGGAGGGCCTGGCCGCGACACCCGAGCCGATCGCGGTCGGCGCCCGCTGGGGTGCTCCGTGGGGCACCAGCTGGTTCCGGGTCACCGGCACCGTCCCCCAGGCGTGGGCCGGAAGGACCGTGGAGGCCCTGCTCGACCTCGGCTTCGACGAGAACATGCCCGGCTTCCAGTGCGAGGGCCTGGTCTACCGGCCCGACGGCACCCCGGTGAAGGGCCTCAACCCGCGCAATCAGTGGGTGCGGATCGGGGCGCCCGTCGAGGGCGGCGAGGAGGTGCGGCTGCACGTCGAGGCCGCCTCCAACCCCGTCATCCTCGACTACCACCCCTTCGTGCCCACCCGGCTCGGTGACAAGGAGACCGCCGGCAGCGAGCCGCAGTACACGCTGACCCGGATGGACCTCGCCGTCTTCGACGAGGAGGTGTGGCAGCTGGCGCTCGATCTGGAAGTGCTCGGCGAGCTGATGGCCGAGCTGCCGGTGGACGCGCAGCGCCGCTGGGACCTGCTGCGCGCCGTGGAGCGGGCGCTGGACGCCGTCGACCTGCAGGACGTGAACGGCACCGCGGCCCGCGCCCGCGCCGAGCTGACGGACGTCCTCGCCGCCCCGGCCGTCCCCTCCGCGCACCGGATCAGCGCGGTCGGGCACGCGCACATCGACTCGGCGTGGCTGTGGCCGCTGCGCGAGACCGTCCGCAAGGTCGCCCGCACCACCGCCAACATGACCGCCCTCATCGAGGACGAGCCGGAGTTCGTCTTCGCCATGTCGCAGGCCCAGCAGTGGGCGTGGGTGAAGGAGCACCGGCCCGAGGTGTGGGCGCGGGTGAAGAAGGCCGTGGCGGAGGGGCGGTTCGTGCCGGCCGGCGGCATGTGGGTGGAGTCGGACACCAACATGCCCGGTTCGGAGGCCATGGCCCGGCAGTTCGTGCACGGCAAGCGGTTCTTCCTCGACGAGTTCGGTGTCGAGAACGACGAGGCGTGGCTGCCGGACACCTTCGGATTCGCGGCCGGACTGCCGCAGATCATCAAAGCGGCCGGCTCCAAGTACCTGCTGACGCAGAAGATCTCCTGGTCGCAGACGAACAGGTTCCCCCACCACACCTTTCGCTGGGAGGGCATCGACGGCACCCGGATCTTCACCCACTTCCCGCCCGTCGACACCTACAACTGCTCCATGAAGGGCAGCGAACTCGCCCACGCGGAACGCAACTTCAAGGACAAGGGGGTCGCCCGGCACTCCCTCGCCCCGACCGGCTGGGGCGACGGGGGCGGCGGCACCACCCGGGAGATGGTCGCCAAGGCGGCCCGGCTGAAAAACCTCGAGGGCTCGCCCACGGTGGTGTGGGAGCCGCCGCACGCCTTCTTCGCCAAGGCCGAGGCCGAGTACCCCGAGCCCCCGGTCTGGGTCGGCGAGCTGTATCTGGAACTGCACCGCGCGACCCTGACCAGCCAGGCCCAGACCAAGCAGGGCAACCGGCGCAGCGAGCACCTGCTGCGCGAGGCCGAGCTGTGGGCGGCGACGGCGGCGGTACGCACCGGGTTCCCCTATCCGTACGAGGAGCTGGACCGCATCTGGAAGACGGTCCTGCTGCACCAGTTCCACGACATCCTGCCCGGCTCGTCGATCGCCTGGGTGCACCGCGAGGCCCGCGCCACGTACGCACGCGTCGCCGCCGAACTGACGGGCATCATCGAGTCGGCCCAGCGATCCCTGGCCGGCGAGGGGCAGGTGCCGCTGGTCTTCAACGCGGCCCCGCACACCCGCTCGGGCGTCCCGGCCGGCGGCGCCGGGACCCCGGCGGCCGAGGGCCGGGCGACCCGGGAGGACCGCGCCGGCGGCGGGCACGTGCTGAGCAACGGCCATCTGCGGGTGGAGATCGACGCACGCGGCCTGGTCGTCTCCGTGTACGACGTCGACGCCGACCGCGAGGCTCTCGCGCCGGGCCGGGCGGCGGGCCTCCTCCAGTTGCACCCGGACTTCCCGAACATGTGGGACGCCTGGGACGTCGACAGGTTCTACCGCAACACGGTCACCGACCTGACCGACGCCGAGACGGTCGAGGCGGGTGAGGACGGGCAGTCCGTGCGGGTGACCCGTTCCTTCGGCTCCTCGAAGGTCACCCAGGTGCTGTCCCTGGCGCCGGGCGAGCGGCGGCTGCTGATCGACACGGAGGTCGACTGGCACGAGACGGAGAAGTTCCTGAAGCTGGCCTTCCCGCTCGACGTGCATGCCGAGCGGTACGCCTCGGAGACGCAGTTCGGGCACTTCCACCGTCCGACGCACACCAACACCTCCTGGGAGGCGGCCAAGTTCGAGGCGTGCAACCACCGCTTCCTCCACCTGGAGGAGCCCGGCTGGGGCGCCGCGATCGTCAACGACTCCACCTACGGCCACGACGTCACCCGCACGGTCCGCGCCGACGGCGGTACGACCACGACGGTGCGCGTCTCGCTGCTGCGCGCCCCGCGCTTCCCCGACCCCGAGACCGACCAGGGCGTGCACCGCTTCCGGCACGCGCTGGTGCCCGGCGCCGGGATCGGCGACGCGGTGCGCGAGGGCTGGCGGATCAATCTGCCCGAGCGGCGGCTGACGGGCGCGGGCGAGGTCGCCCCGCTGGTGACCGCCGACCGGGACGCGGTCGTGATCACGGCGGTGAAGCTCGCCGACGACGGCAGCGGCGATGTGGTCGTCCGCTTCCACGAGGCCCACGGCGGCCGCACCCGCGCCACCCTGACCGCCGGTTTCCCCCTCGGCGGGGTCACGGTCACCGACCTGCTGGAGCGCCCGCTGACGGACGTCCCGGCACCGGCCGTCGACGGCGACCGCATCGCCGTACGCCTGCGGCCGTTCGAACTGGTGACGTTGCGGCTGCGCAGGGGGTGAGCGGGGGCGGGGCGCCTGCCGGGGCATGCACGGGGCGGGACGCCTGTCAGGTGGTGCGCCCCGCCCCGGGGGCGAGGCATGCCCTGTCCCCGGGGCGGGCGTCCGTGCGGGCGTCCCCGGTCAGTGCTTGTCCTTCTTGCGGGCCTTGTGGTGGGCCTGCTTGCCCTTCTTCGCCGTGTCGCCGTGGCCGGAACGCGGCGGTGAGGCCGCGCTGCCGTGTCCGGCCCTGCCACCGCTGCCGTGCTCCCGGGACGGACCGGCCGTGACCGGTTCCCGGTCCGGGCCGGCCGGGGCGGGACGGGAACTCACCTCCAGGGCGGCGTCGCGCAGCCGCGGGGTTCCGTCGCCGGTGGGGGAGGCCGGAGCGGCCGGGGCCGCCCCGGGCCGTGCGGGGGAGGTGTGCGGCGCCTTCGGGGACGGGCTGCTGACGGCCCGTGTCGCCGCCTCCCCGCCGCTCCCGTGCGACGTGCCGTCGGCGACGGCGAGGGTGGCGGCCATGGCGGTGGCGAGGGCGACGGCTCCGCCGGCTGCCAGGAGGCGTCCGCGCGTGCCCTTCGGCGCGCCCGCGCCCGCGGCCGCGGCCGGTGACGGGCCGGGGCGGGTGGGCTCGGGGTCCCGGAGCGGTGCTCCGCCGGCCACCGCCACCACGCTCGTCACGGCGGCGGTGCGAGACAGGTCGGCGTGAGCGTCGGCGGCGGCCGGCGTGGACAGCGTCCGGGCGCACTCGTGCGCCGACGGGCGGTCGCCCGGGTCCAGGGCCGTCATCTCCCGCAGCAGTCCGGCGAGTTCCTCCGGGACGGACTCGGGCAGCACGGGAGCGCGGTGCAGTCGCGCGATCGCCGCCTCCAGCGGTGCGCCGTCGTACTCCAGCCTGGTCGTGAGGCATTCGAGCAGCACCAGTCCGAGGGCGTAGACGTCGGCGGCCGGGCCGACGGTCTGGCCGAGGACCTGCTCGGGGGCCAGATAGGCGGCGGTGCCGATGAGCGAGCCGGGGGCGGTGCGGGTGGTGGCGTCGAGCAGCCGGGAGATGCCGAAGTCGGTCAGATGGGGCCGGCCGGACGCGTCCAGGATGATGTTGGAGGGCTTGACGTCACGGTGCACGATCCCCGCCTCGTGCGCGTGGGCCAGGGCCCGGGCGAGGCCGGATCCCAGGGCGGCCGTCGCGTCCGGGGGCAGCGGGCCCGCGGCGATGCGCCGCTTCAGGGTCGGGCCGTCGATCAGCTCCATGACCAGGTAGGGCCTGCCCTCGTGCCGGCCGGCGTCGTAGACCGTGACCAGGCCGGGATGCTGCAAGCGGGCCAGGATCACGGCCTCGTTGTGGAAGCGTTCCTCCAGGTCGGCGTCGGCGCCCGTGCGGAAGACCTTCACCGCCACCGGACGTTCGAGACGCAGGTCCCGGGCGAGGTGGACGTCGGCCGCGCCGCCGGAGCCGATGAGCCTGTCCAGGCGGTACCGTCCGGCGAGGATGTCCGCGAAGCACCGGGACGGTGCCGGAGCCGGCTGGCGGAGCCGCATCTGTGTTCTCCCACTGCGTCAAGGGGCGCTGCGCGCCGGGCGCTCGGTTACCGGGGGGGTGCCCGACACGCGTACCCAGGCCGGCGCGCCCTATCCTCCCCCAGCCGGCAGCCGCCCTGACACCGGCTCAGGCAGGTCGGCGGGCTCGCCCACGAACGAGGTGTGCCCGGAGCGGTTCAGCTCCGCCGGCTCAGCCCGGCCATCCGGGTCGGCGGCAGGTACTCGCGCACGTACGTCCGGTCCCAGCAGGCGCCCGTCTCGCGCAGCTCCCGCCAGGTGGTGTACCGGTAACGGAAGAGGCGCGCGCGGACGAAGCGCGGGGGAGTGTCCGGTGGGAAGGGGGAACGGCGCAGCAGGCGCAGGGTGTCGCGGTCGTTCTCCAGCAGCCGCTCCACCAGCCCCTCGAACCAGGCTCCCGCGTAGGCCGGGGACAGCGCGGCGAACCACATCAGCCAGTCGAGACGCAGGTGGTACGGCGCGAACGGACGCGGCCAGTGCCGGGGATCCCCGGGCTTGCCCCTGAACTCGTACTCCCGCCAGTCGGAGTCCTCGCGCGGCACGTCGTCGAGGGTGCCCTCGACCACCACCTCGTAGCGGATCCGGCTGACGCTGCCGAACGCGCCGTAGGTGTTGACCAGGTGCAACGGGTCGAAGGAGCGGTTCATCACCTGGCGGCGCGAGATCATGTTGAGCACCGGGTGATAGCTGAGGAACAGCAGCAGCGCCGCCACCGCCAGCACCACCACCTCGTACCACAGCGGGGCGCCGGAAGGTGCGGACGCCGGGGCGCCGCCGTCCGGGAACCGGAGCGCCGGCAGGGCCAGCACGATCGTGATCCAGTTCAGCCAGGCGAAGTTGCCCGACAGCACCAGCCACAGCTGGGTGAGGATCATCAGCGAGGCGGCCGCCGTCGCGACGGGCTGCGGGGTGAACAGAAGGAACGGCACGATCAGCTGGGTGACGTGGTTGGCGGCCACCTCCACCCGGTGCAGGGGTTTGGGCAGGTGATGGAAGAACCAGCTCAGCGGGCCGGGCATCGGCTGGGTCTCGTGGTGGTGGTACAGGCAGGTCAGCTTCCGCCAGCACTCGTCCCCGCGCATCTTGATCAGGCCCGCGCCGAACTCCACCCGGAACAGGATCCAGCGCAGCAGGAACAGCACCACGACCGGCGGCGCCACCTCCCCGTTGCCGAGGAACGCGGCGAGGAACCCGGTCTCCAGCAGCAGCGACTCCCAGCCGAACGCGTACCAGGTCTGGCCGACGTTCACGATCGACAGGTACAGCACCCACGGCACCAGCCACAGCGCGATCGCCGCCCCCAGTGGCAGATACCCGTCCACCCCCGCCAGCAGCGCGGCCGACACCGCGCAGCCCGCCCACGCGCACGCGGCGAAGAAGCGGTCCGAGTAGCGCAGCTGGAACAGGCTCGGCGCCCGCCGGAACGGCACCCGGGCCACGAACCGCGGGATCGGCAGCATGCCGCGCTCACCCAGCAGGGCACGGAACTGCAGGGCCGCCGTGAGGAACGCGACGAGGTACACACCGGCCAGGGCCCGCTGGAGGACCAGCCGGCTCAGCCAGTAGTCGGATGCGGTGAACCAGTCCACGCTTCGGTGCTCCTCCCGTGCCATTCTCCCGCCGCCCGATCGTCACGCTCCGTGTGCCACGGCTCCGGCCGGGTAACCCGTACGAGGGCGAGCCGCCCGCCGTCGCCTGCCGCCTCCCGGTCGAAGAATCGGGCAAATCCTGGCAAGGTGGGCGCATGGTTGATCGGGGAGCGAGCGCCCTGTCCCTCCCGGACGACTGGCCCGCGCACCCGGATCCGATCCTGGCGCTCAACCGCATGGGCAGCTTCGACTGGGACCTGGACACGGGTCTGATGAGCATGGACGCCCAGGCGCACGAGGCGTTCGACGTGTCCCCGGACGAGTACGACGGCCGGCCCGAGACCCTCGCCGTCCGGGTGCCGCCCGGCGAGGCCCGCCGCCTGGACGCCCTGGTCGCCCAGGCCATCAAGGACGGCAGCGAGAACTACGGCGCCTACTTCCGCATCCGCTGCCGCGACGGCGAACTGCGCTGGACCCACACCCAGGGCTACATCCGCCGCGACGACAGCGGCCGTCCGCGCCGTATCGTCGGCATCGTCCGCGACGCCACCAGCGAACTCGACGAGTTCGCCGCCCACCGCCAGCAGGCCTTTCTCGACGAGGCCCGCCGTGAGCAGACCAACGTCGTCCAGCTCACCACCGCCGCCCTCGCCCACGCGCGCACCGTCCAGGACGTCATCGACGTCCTCAAGGACACCCACGGACTGGTCCACCTCGGCGCCGCCAGCCTCGTCATGGGCCTGGTCGAGGCCGGCCGTATCCGGCTGATCGCCGAGGGCCCCGCCGGCAGTTTCGTCCCCGGCACCCAGGTCACCCGCATCGACGAGCCGTACCCGATGAGCGAGGTCGTGCGCACCCTCAGCCCGCGGTTCATCGAGTCGCCCGCCGAGTTCGCCGCCGACTACCCGATCCTGTGGCCGCACCTCACCGACCTCCACATCACCTCGGCCGCCTATCTGCCGCTCATCGTCCAGGCCAGCCCGATCGGCGCCATGGGCCTGCTCTACAACGACCGGCGCGGCTTCACCCCCGAGGAACGCAACATCCTCGTCGCGCTCGGCAGCAGCATCGCGCAGAGCCTGCAGCGCGCCATGTTCTACGAGGAGGAGAAGGACATCGCGCAGGGCCTGCAGCAGGCCATGCTGCCCCGCACCATCCCCAGCTTGCCCGGCGCCGACGTCGCCGTCCGCTACCGCGCCGGCAGCGCCGGAGGCGTACTCGGCCGGGACATCGGCGGCGACTGGTACGACCTGATCCCGCTGCCCGGAGGCCGCGTCGGCGCCGTCATCGGCGACGTCCAGGGCCACGACACGCACGCCGCCGCCGTCATGGGCCAGCTGCGGATCGTGCTGCGCGCCTACGCCGCCGAGGGCCACACCCCGGCCACGGTGATGGCCCGCGCCTCCGTCTTCCTGCACGAACTCGACACCGACCGCTTCGCCACCTGCCTGTACGCCGAGGCCGACCTGTCCACCGGTGTCGTCCAGGTGGTGCGCGCCGGCCACATCGACCTGCTGGTGCGCGCCGCCGACGGCAGCTGCCGCCGGGTCGCCGTGGCCGGCGGGCTGCCGCTCGGGCTGTCCGCGGAGTTCGGCAGCCTGGAGTACCCGGTCGCCACCGTCGAACTCGACCCCGGCGACACCCTGCTGCTCACCACCGACGGCCTGGTCGAACAGCCCGGCGCCGACCTCGACGACGGCATGCTGGCGCTCGCCGCGTTCGTCGCCGCGGGCCCCGACGACGTCCGCGCGCTCGCCGACCGGCTGATCGAGGTCGCCGAGGAACGTGGCGGCGACGACGACGTCGCCCTCCTGCTGCTGCGCCGCCGCCCGCTGGACACCCCGCGCTCCGGCGGCCGCCTCCAGCAGCACGTCGCCCCCGGCGACGCCGAGGCGCTCACCCAGGCCCGGCACATGATCCGTGCGGCCGTGCGCGCCTGGGGCGCCCGCGAGCGGGCCGACGAGATCGAACTCGTCGCCGACGAGCTGATCACCAACGCCCTCATGCACACCGAGGGAGCCGCCATCGTCACCCTGCGGGTGCTCAACGGCGCCGACCGCAGGCTGCGCGTCGACGTCGAGGACTCCTCCAGCGCCCTGCCGCGCCGCCGCGAGGCCGGCGTGCAGGGCGTCTCCGGGCGCGGTCTGCTCCTGGTCGACCTGCTGACCGACGTGTGGGGCGTGGAGGCGCGCGGCGGCGGCAAATGCGTGTGGTGCGAGTTCGTGGTGGCCCCGCGGCCCTGACCGTCGCCGGGATCGACGGGTGCACCGTCGCCGCCACCGCGCCGGGCGCGGTGCGGTCACGCCCCCTGCCGGTCGCCGACCCGCCCGGGCCGCCCGGCGCCGTCGCCCCGCGCCCTGCGGTGACCGGCCCCGTGGGCGCGGCCGCCCCCCGCACCGCGACGGCCGCTCGCGCGCCCGGCGGCACCACCACCGGGCGGCCGCCCGACCTGAGCGGCCGGGACGCCGGTGGCACTCTTGACGTATGCCGGAACTGCCCGAGGTGGAAGCGCTCAAGGACTTCCTGTCCGAGCACCTGGTCGGCCACGAGATCGTCCGCGTGCTGCCCGTCGCGATCAGCGTCCTGAAGACCTACGACCCGCCCCTGAGCGCCCTCGAAGGGCGCGAGGTCACCGCCGTGCGGCGCCACGGCAAGTTCCTCGACCTCGCCACCGACGACGGCCCGCACCTGGTCACCCATCTGGCCCGCGCGGGCTGGCTGCACTGGAAGGACCGCCTGCCCGACGGCCCGCCCCGCCCCGGCAAGGGCCCCCTGGCGCTGCGGGTCGCGCTGGAGACCGGCGCCGGCTTCGACCTCACCGAGGCCGGCACGCAAAAGCGCCTCGCGGTGTACGTCGTCGGCGACCCGCACCAGGTCGAGGGCGTCGCACGCCTCGGCCCCGACCCGCTCGCCGACGACTTCGACGAGGCACGGTTCGCCGCCCTCCTCGCCGGGGAGCGCCGTCAGCTGAAGGGCGCGCTGCGCGACCAGAGCCTGATCGCCGGGGTCGGCAACGCCTACAGCGACGAGATCCTGCACGCGGCGAAGATGTCCCCGTTCAAGCTGGCCGCCTCCCTGACGCCCGAGCAGACCACCCGCCTGTACCAGGCCCTGCGGGAGACGCTCACCGAGGCCGTCGAGCGTTCCCGGGGCGTGGCCGCGGGCCGGCTGAAGGCGGAGAAGAAGAGCGGCCTGCGCGTCCACGGCCGCACCGGCGAGCCGTGCCCGGTGTGCGGCGACACCATCCGCGAGGTCTCCTTCAGCGACTCCGCCCTGCAGTACTGCCCGACCTGCCAGACCGGCGGAAAGCCGCTCGCCGACCGCCGGCTGTCCCGGCTGCTGAAGTGAGCACGGCGGTCCTGTGATGAACTTCCGGGTGACCCAGCCGCCCGAGAGGACCCACCCCTGAACACCATGCTCGCCGAGTCGCTGTCCGCCGTCCTGCTCGCCCTCGTCCTCGCCTGCGCGGTCGTCCGCCCCTGGGGATGGCCGGAGGCCGTCGTCGCCGTACCGGCCGCCGCGATCGTCGTCGGCACCGGTGCCATCTCCCTCGACCACGCCCGTGAGGAGGCGGCCCGCCTCGGCCCGGTCATCGGGTTCCTCGCCGCCGTCCTCGTCCTGGCCAAGCTCTGCGACGACGAGGGGCTCTTCCAGGCGTGCGGGGCGTGGATGGCGCGAGCGGCGGTGGGCAGCCCGACGCGACTGCTGCTCTACGTCTTCGTCACCGCGTCGGCGATCACGGCCGTCCTCAGCCTGGACGCCACGGTGGTGCTGCTGACGCCGGTGGTGTTCGCGACCGCCGCCCGGCTGGGTGCGCGACCCAAGCCGCACGTCTACGCCTGCACCCATCTGTCGAACACCGCCTCGCTGCTGCTGCCGGTGTCCAACCTGACCAACCTGCTGGCCTTCTCGGTCAGCGGGCTGAGCTTCGCGCGGTTCGCGGGGCTGATGGCGCTGCCCTGGCTCGTCGCGATCGCCGTCGAGTTCGCCGTGTTCCGGCGCTTCTTCGCCACCGACCTCGGCGCCGGGGCCGAGACGCCCGACGCCGGTGAGCCGCCCGAGGTGCCGGTGTTCGCGCTGGTGACGGTCGCGGGCACGCTCGCCGGTTTCCTGCTCGCCTCGGCGGTCGGCCTGGACCCCGCCTGGGCGGCGTTCGCGGGAGCGCTGGTGCTGGCGGTGCGCGCCCTGGCCCGGCGGCGGACCCGCCCGCGGGAGATCGTCCGGGCCGCCTCCGTGCCCTTCCTCGCGTTCGTCCTGTGCCTGGGGATCGTGGTCCGGGCGGTCGTCGACAACGGTCTCGCGGACGCGCTCGGCCACCTGGTGCCGGGCGGCTCCGGGCTGGCCGCGCTGCTGGGGACGGCCGCGCTCGCGGCGGTCCTGGCCAATCTGATCAACAACCTCCCGGCGGTGCTCGTGCTGCTGCCGCTGGCCGCGCCGTCCGGCGCCGGCGCGATCCTCGCGGTGCTGCTCGGCGTCAACCTCGGCCCGAACCTGACCTACGCCGGCTCGCTGGCCACCCTGCTGTGGCGGCGGATCGTGCACCAGCACGACCACGAGGTCGAGCTGAAGGAGTTCACCACGCTCGGTCTGTTCGCCGTGCCCCTGTCCCTCGGCGCGGCCGTGGTGGCACTGTGGGGTTCCCTGCACATGATCGGAACCTGATCGGAGGCCGACCGCATGGCCGTCGTCGTCTGGGTCGCCGAGGGCACCTGGCGTGCGTGCGTGGACGCGGCGCGCACGTACGCCGCGGATGCCGCCGAGATCGTCCTGCTGCACATCATCGGCCACGACGTGCCCGACGCCGCGCACGGCGCGTTCGCCGGGCTGCTGGGCCGGGCCGACCCGGGGCACGACCCCGGGACCCGGCTGGAGCGGCTGGCCGCGGAATCGGGGGAGCGCCTGCTGTCCGCCGCCGCGGACCGGTTGGGCCGGCCCTGCACCCGGACGGAACGCACCGGCCGGCCCGAGCACGAGGTGGTCGCCGCGGCCCGCGACGCCGACCTGCTGATCCTGGGCCGCGACGGCGACCGCAGCCGCCCGGGCCCGAAGACGCTGTCACCGCCGACCCGCTTCGTCGTGGACCACGCGCCGTGTCCGGTGCTGCTGGTGTGGCCGCGGGGGATCAGCGGGGGCGCAGGGTGATGAGCGAGTGACCGTCCAGGGTGCGGACCTCGTAGCGGGCGATCTGGTCGGGGTGGAAGGCCGCGCTGCCCTCCATGGTGGCCGTGCGGCCGTCGGCGCCGGGGGCGCTCCAGGTGCTGACCGTCTGCTCCGAGCCGTCCCGGCCGATCACGACCAGGCGGCAGGAGCGGGTGCCGGCCGCGTCCTTGACCTTCAGCTGCACCTGGCTGCCCCAGTCCGCGTCGTGCGTGGTGACCTGCGCCCACACCCCGGAGCGCGGGTCGGTCGCGGCGAGCGGCGCCGGCGTGCCGCCGCCACTCGTCAGGGCGGCCACCGCCGATCCGGTGAGCGCGAGGACGACCGCTGAGGCGACGGCGTACAGCAGGCGCCGCCGTGCGGTGCGCCGACGGCGGCCGACCTCGGCGAGCAGCCGGTCCAGCAGCCGCGGGCCGGGTGTCGGCGCGGGGTGGACGAAGCGCGGGGTGGCCCGCCGGTACAGCAGCAACTGCCGCGTCACCGGCCCGAATTCGGTCACCTGCGCCGAGCAGCCGGCGCACTCCATGAGGTGGTCCTCGAAGCGGAAGGCCTCCGCCTCGTCCAGCACGCCGAGCGCGTAAGCGGCGACGTCGCGATGCCGTTCCAGGGACCTCATGCGAATCCTCGTGCCGTTGGGTGCGGGTGGGGTCACTCCTTGCACCCATCGGTACGGACCACGCCACCGATTGACTCAAGCCAGGCACGGAAATAGCCATGGGGGATTCGGAGCGGGCCGGTCCCCGGATTGGTCCACGGGGACAGAAATTTCCGGCGCGCTCACGGGGGCCTCCGGCCGCAACCACAGCCGACCCCGCCCGGGCTCAGGAGGCCCGCAAGTGGGGCCGCCCGGCCGCGGTGGCGGGCGGGCATGGCTTCCTCGCGGTCGCGGCGTCGGGACGGGTGGCAGGGACCGGCCGCGCACTGTCGGCGCCGCCGACCGGTCCCGTCGGGGGCGCGTGCCCTCGGCCGCCCCCGGGGCGTGCTCGGTCACGCGTGTGACCGGCCGGCGCCCGGCGCGGGCGGCGGCCGGTCAGAAGAGGTGGATCGCCAGGTGGCCCAGGGGAAGACCGAGCTGCCAGGCCGGGGTCCAGACCTTCGGGCCGTCGTCCTCGCCGAGGGCGCCCGGACCGCCGGGCACCGCGTTCAGGTCGGGCGCGAGGAGCTCCGTCTCCTCCAGCCAGCGCCACGCCGCCCGGGCCAGCTCGACGTCCGGCCCGGCGGAGCCCTCCGCCGCGAGGGCCGCCATCCGCTCGCGCACCCAGTCCTGCCACGGCTGGTCGTACGCCGTCAGCGACAGCCAGGTCTCCAGCTGGGTCACCACCCGGATGCCGGACAGCTCGCCCTCGGTGTCGGACAGGAAGATGGTCAGGGCCAGCGCGTCGCGCCCGGCGCGGAACTCGAACGACGTCGGCGGCATCAGATCGCCGGTGCGCAGCAGCTCGTCCGCGATGTACTCGGCGTACAACCAGGCCATGGGGACGACGAGTTCCCCGCCGTCGGCACCCTCCGTGCCCTGGTGACCTCTGTGCAGCATCCCTTCCTGCCTTCCTCCGGTGTCGCGCGTCGCCCGGTGCGGGCCCTCGTCCGGAACACGGATGAAGACAGCCGATTACTCAACCATGGTCGGCAGCAGGCGTTTTGCCGATCCTTGACCTCGCGGTCGGTTTCACCGCAGGTCCGCCGCGTATCCCGGCAGCTCCCGACGCAGGGCGCGCAGCGCGTAGAACGCACGCGACTTCACGGTACCGGGCGGAATGCCCAGTTCCGTCGCTGCTTCCGCCACACTGGCCCCCCGGAGGTACACGAGCACCAAAACGTCACGGTGGTGCGGAGTGAGTGTCTTCACAGCCTCCCGCAGGTCGAGCGTCGCGGCGGCCCGCTCCGCGTGATCCGCGCACAGCGGCGCGTGCCCCTGCGCCAGCACCTCGTCGCACACCTCCGCCGGCCGCGCCTGCCGGGCCCGGCGCGCGTCGATGGCCAGCCGCCGTGCCACGGTCATCAGCCAGGGCCGTACCGAGTCGAAGGAGTCGGCGTGCAGCGCCTCGGGATGCTGCCAGGCCCGCAGCAGGGTCTCCTGCACGAGGTCCTCCGCCCGCTGCCGGTCGCCGTCGCACAGCCGCAGCAGCAGCGCGAACAGCGGCCGGCCGTGCTCGCGCTGCAAGGCGGCGAGTTCGTGCTCGGCGGTCGTCGTCCGGGTGGTGAGGGTGTTTCCGGCCGTCATGGCCGTATGCCACCGCAGGGCGCCGGTGGCGGACAGGGGGCGTACCCGCCTGTGCGGCGGGCGGTCGATCGCGTCGCCGAACGGTGCGACGAACGGTCGGTCCCTCCCGTCGGCGGACACCGGACGGGTCAAAGGGGCGCCCGAACCGTTTGCGGCGCCCGTCCCCCTCATACCTATTCGTAGGGAAATGTGACCAGGCTGGGGTGACTGATGATCGTACGCGCACACACACGCAGACGACTGCTGGCACTGGCCCTGACGGCGGTACTCGCCGCCGGGGCCGCCTGTCAGGCCGATCGCCGCGCGCAGGCCGGGCGCCCGGCCCCGCCGGCAGGCCCGCGCGGCTTCACCCTGGTCGCCTCCGGGGACGTCCTGCCGCACACCTCGGTCATCGAACGGGCGCGCTTCGACTCCGGCGGCACCGGCTACGACTTCCGGCCCATGCTCGCCGGTGCCAGGCCCCTCGTCGCGCCGGCCGCCCTGGCGCTGTGCCACATGGAGACTCCCTACGGGGCGAACGGCGACTACACCGGCCGTCCCGTCTTCAAGTCGCCGCCCGAGATCGCCGACGCCCTCGCCGCCACCGGATACGACAGCTGCTCCACCGCCTCCGACCACACCCTCGACGACGGCGCGGCCGGAGTCCGGCGCACCCTCGAGGCCCTCGACGGGACCGGCGTCAAGCACGCGGGCTCGGCGCGCACCGTGGCGGAGGCGAACTCCGTGACGCTCCTGCGCGCCGGCCCGGCGAAGGTCGCGCACCTCGCCTACACCTACGGCACCGGGGGCTTCGCCATGCCGCCCGGGCAGCCGTGGGCCGTCAACCTCATCGACGAGGGCAAGATCGTCGCGGACGCCCGGGCCGCCCGCAAGGCCGGCGCCGACGTGGTCGTGGTCTCCCTGCACTGGGGCACGCCCTGGCAGGACGCGCCCGACAGCCGCCAGCTGGACCTGGCCCGCCGGCTGACCGCCTCCCGCGACGGCGGCCGCCCCGACATCGACCTGATCCTCGGCACCCACGCCCATGTCCCGCAGGCCTACGAGAAGGTCAACGGCACCTGGGTCGTCTACGGCATGGGAGACGAGGTCGCCGGCGAGATGTACGACGACAACGGCGTCGAGGACCAGCGCGGCAACCAGTCCACCCTCGGCCGCTTCACCTTCGTACCGCCGAAGCGCCCGGGCGGCCGCTGGGAGGTGGCGAGGGCCGAGTTCGTGCCGCTGCTGTTCGACGTGGACGCGGGCCGGGTGGTGGACCTCAATCGCGCCCTCGCCGACGGCGCCGAACTGCGCGCGGTGCGCGACCGCATCCGTCAGGTGGTGCTCAGCCGAGGCGCGGCGAAGGACGGGCTGGTGATGGGGCAGTAGGCGCGGCGCTCCTCGGCGCTGGACCCTCGGGCCGCCCGCGGGCATCGACGCGGGCGGCCGCCTGCGCACAGCCGGCCCGCTGTGGTCACGACACACGACAGGCGGTGCCGCCACGGTCGGCGGCACCGCCTTCTGCCCGGACACGGAGCGGCCCGGGTCCTGCCTCCCACCGCTCAGTGGTCTCCCGTACTCCCCGGAGCCTCCTGGCGCGCCAGCGCCGAGCGCTTGTAGGAGTACCCGAAGTAGACGCCGCAGCCGATCAGGAACCAGATGGCGAACCGCAGCCAGGTCTCCCACATCAGGAACGTGATCAGCCAGATCGAGAAGACGACCCCCGCGATCGGGATGACCGGCATCCACGGCGTACGGAAGCTGCGCGGCAGCTCCGGGTGCCGGTAGCGCAGCACGATCACCGCCACGCACACCACCACGAACGCCAGCAGGATGCCGATGTTGGTCAGTTCGGCCGCCGAGCCGATCGGAACGAACCCGGCGATGGCGGCCGACGCGACCCCGACGATCCATGTCACCCGGGTCGGCACATGGCGGGTCGGGTGCGTCTTCGCGAACCACTCCGGCAGCAGACCGTCACGGGACATCGACCACCAGACCCGGGTCACCCCCAGCATGAACGTGAACATCACCGTGAGGATGCCGATGATCGCGCCCACCGCGATCACATCCGCGAGCCGGTCCAGGCCCACCGACTTGAACGCGGTCGAGAAGCCGCTCTTGGGGTCGATGTCCTTGTAGTTCTGCATGCCCGTCAGCACCAGGCAGGCCGCCACGTACAGCACCATCGAGATCACCAGCGAGTAGATGATCGCCTTCGGCATGTGCCGCTGGGCGTCCCGGGACTCCTCGGCCGCCGTCGACATCGCGTCGTAGCCGAACACCGCGAAGAACACCGTCGCCGCGCCCGTGAAGGCGCCGCTGACACCGAACGGGAAGAACGGGTGGTAGTTCGACGAGTCGATGTGGAACACACCGACGCCGATCACTAGCAGCACCACCAGCACCTTCAGGACCACCACGAAGGTCTCGAACCTGGCCGCGCTGCGGATGCCCAGGTTCAGCAGCCAGGCGATCAGCAGGCACAGCACGGCCGCGAACAGATCGACCTTGTGACCGGAGCCGGTGCCCGGCGCGCCCAGCATCCAGTGCGGCAGCTTCGCGCCCATCTCCTCCACGAGGAAGCTGAAGTACCCCGAGATGCCGATCGCCACCACCGCCACGATCGCCGTGTACTCCAGCAGCAGGTCCCAGCCGATGAACCAGCCCGCGAACTCCCCGAGCACCGCGTAGCCGTACGTGTACGCCGACCCCGCCTTCGGGATCAGCCCGGCGAACTCGGCGTACGACAGCGCCGCGCAGGCGCTCGCCACACCGGCGATCAGGAACGACACAAGCACCGCCGGGCCCGCCGTGCCGTTGGCCACCGTGCCGGCCAGCGTGAAGATGCCGGCGCCGATGATGCCGCCCACACCGATCGCGGTCAGCTGCCCGAGGCCCAGCGACCGCTCCAGCCGCGCGCCCTCCCCGACTTCCGTCTCCTCGATGTGCTCGATCGGTTTGCGACGGAGAATGCCCTCGCCCATCCTGAGCCCGGCCACGCGCCTCACCTCTTCGCGATCGGCAAACGGCTGACGGCGGATCATGATGGCCCAGCCCACCCGTCCTGGGAAGACGCCACGCACGAGGAGGGACCACCCCGGCCGGGGTGGGGGTCATCCGATCGGATGACATGGGCGTCGCCCGATACGTGCGCCGGGACGAGCCGGGACGCCGACCGCGACGGGCCCGCTCCGGGCGGAGGCTGGAGGCACAGCGCACGAAGCGCTGAGCGGGACCCGGCAGCACACCGCGGTCCGCGCTGACGCGACACGACAGGGAGTCGTCCGGCATGCAGCACAAGGCCAAGAAGTTCTCCAACCGCGCCAAGGCCGTCACCTCGGCCGCCCTCCTCGCCGCCGTCGGCGCCGGTGTGGCCGGCGCGGTCACCGCCTCCGCCGACACCCCGGCCGCAGCGCCCGCCGCCGCCCCGGCCGCCCTCAAGGCCAGGACCACCACGACCACCACCCACCTCACGATCGACGCCGCCACCGCCGCCGCCCGGGCCGCACTGGACGCCGCCGAGCAGGACGGTCAGCGCGTCACCGTCGCCGTCGTCGACCGCAACGGCAACACGGTCGTCACCCTGCGCGGCGACGGCGCCGGCCCGCAGTCCTACGACTCGGCCGTCAAGAAGGCGTTCACCGCCGTCTCCTGGAACGCGCCCACCTCACAGCTCGCCCAGCGCCTGGAGAAGACCCCCAACCTGAAGGACATCCCCGGCACGCTGTTCCTGGCGGGCGGCGCCCCGGTCGCGTACAACAGCGCGCCGATCGCGGGCATCGGCGTCGCGGGCGCCCCGTCCGGCGACCTGGACGAGAAGTTCGCGCAGGCCGGCGTCGACACGATCAGCAACGGCCGCTGACCGGCAGGACAATGCTCGTGAGCGCCACCGCGACCCGGCGCGGCGCCCGCGGACCGGCGGCGCACGGCCTTCCCCGGGCGGTGCGCCGCCGGCGCACCCGCCTGAGCGCCGTCCTGACGCCCGTCGCCGCCCTGTGGAGGAGTTTCGTCATGGCCCCCGAGGAAGCGTCCGCCGCCGGCCTCGCCCTGCTCGCGGCCGCCGAACGCGGCGACGCCGACGCCGTCCGGGCCGCCCTGGCCCGCGGCGCACACCTGGAGACCCGCGACGAGGCCGGCCGCACCCCGCTGTTGCGCGCCGCGCTCGCCGACCGCGTCGAGGCGGCCCGCGTCCTGGTCGCCGCCGGCGCCGACGTCGACGCACAGGACGACCGGCACGACAGCCCGTGGCTGGTCACCGGCGTCACCGGCAGCGTCGCCATGATGCGCGTGCTGCTGCCCGGCGGCCCGGATCTGAAGCGCACCAACCGCTTCGGCGGGGTGTCCCTCATCCCGGCGAGCGAACGCGGCCACGTCGACTACGTACGCGCCGTGCTGGCCGAGACGGGCATCGACGTCGACCACGTCAACCGGCTGGGCTGGACCGCCCTGCTGGAGGCCGTCATCCTCGGCGACGGCGGCCGCACCCACCAGGAGATCGTGGAGATCCTGCTCGCCGCGGGCGCCGACCCGGCGCTGCCCGACGGTGACGGCGTGACGGCCCGCGCGCACGCGGAGCGCCGCGGCTTCACGGGCATCGCCGCCGTGCTCCGCGCGGCGGAAGGCCGGCGCCGGTGAACCACCACCACCACCGCCGGCGGCTCGACGCACGGCACGGCAGTCAACGGGCGGCAGGACAGGCCACCGGGCCGCAGGACAGACCAACAGTCCGTGCGCACGGCAGTCAACGGGGCCGCAGGCAGACCAACGGTCCGTCCGCACGGCAGTCGACGGCAACGGGGCCGCAGCACAGGCCAACGGTCCGCACGACCGGCCGACGGGGCCGGATCGCGACGACGGGCCGGAGCGCAGGGGCTACGGCACCACCGTCACCGGCCACCGCCCGGCCTTCACGAGCCGGACCGCCACCGAACCGATGATGCGGTGGCCGGCCTGTTCGGAGGCGCCGACGACCACCGCGTCCGCCTTCAGATCGTCCGCCGCCTTCACCAGGCCGTTGTACGGGTCGCCGCGGAACGTGTGGAACTCCCAGCGCACCTCGAATATCCCCTTGACCCGCTCGGTCGCCTCCCGGATCTGCGCGACGATGTCCTCGGCGATCTCGTCGGTCGTCTCCACGACCGGCGCGCCGAGCGCCGCGCCCGCGGCCAGCACCGGCTGCACGTAGACGACCGCCAGCAGTGCGTGCTGCCGCCGGGCCAGGCCGCCGGCGTAGGCCGCGGCACGCAGTGAGGAGTCGGAGCCGTCCACCCCGACCACGATGACCTTCGGCCCGTCGGTACCCCGTTCGAACTGATGAGAGTCGAACTGGTGAGAGTGCTGTTCCGTCACGACCCGAGGCTATCGGAGACCATCGCCTCGCCCGCCGGCCGGGACTCCTCGACGGGCGAGCGGGCCGCGGCCTTCCTACAGTCGGATGCATGAGTGCCACCGTGGAGGCCGCCCCGGGCCGGGACGCCCCGGGATCGACACGACCCGCCGGGAACGGCTTCCTCAGCCGGGTACCCGAAGGCTTCGCGACCTTCTTCGGCGCCCTCGGCCTGCTGTGCGCCCTGCTGGCGCTCATCGCGCCGCTGCGCAGACTGCTGCGGCCCGTCGTGCGCTTCCTGGACCTCCTGCTGGTGCCCATCAGTGCCAACCTCGCCTACGCCGTCTTCCTGTTCCTGCTGGCCGCCGCCACCGCCGCCCGCAAGAAGGTCGCCTGGTGGCTGGTGGTCGTCTACCTCGGCCTGGTCGTCCTGACCGACGTCCTCGGCGTCGCCGTCGGCCTGTACGCCGACTCCCTGCCCTCCCTCGTGCTGTGCGCCCTCGCCCTGGTGCTGCTCGTCGTCGCCCGCCGCGAGTTCTGGGCCGCGTCGCGGCGCGGGGCGCTGCGCCGTGCCCTCGCCGTCCTGCTGGGCGGGCTCGCCGTCGCGATCCTCGTCGGCTGGGGCCTGGTCGAGCTGTTCCCCGGCACCCTGCCGCACGGCCAGCGGCTGTCCTGGGCCGCCAACCGGGTGCTCGG
Organism: Streptomyces sp. NPDC028635; assembly: GCF_040637635.1. Lineage (NCBI taxonomy): Bacteria > Bacillati > Actinomycetota > Actinomycetes > Kitasatosporales > Streptomycetaceae > Streptomyces > Streptomyces sp. NPDC028635. The sequence continues at coordinate 115,558 of NZ_JBEZWX010000023.1, forward strand.
CGGCCTGGTCTCGGCCGGCTCCTTCGACGGCCGGCCACCGCCCGCCCTGCACTTCCTGCTCGGCCTCTTCGGCGCGCTCGCCCTGCTGAACGCCGCCGCCACCCTCTTCCGCTCCCAGCGCCTGGAAGCCGCCCTCCACGACGACGAGGAGGAACGCATCCGCGCCCTGCTCGGCCGCTACGGGGAGCAGGACTCGCTCGGCTACTTCGCCACCCGGCGCGACAAGGCCGTCGTCTTCTCGCCCAGCGGCAAGGCCGCCGTCACCTACCGCGTCGAGGCCGGGGTGTGCCTGGCCAGCGGCGACCCCGTCGGCGACCGCGAGGCATGGCCGCACGCGATCGCCGCCTGGCTGGAGGTGGCCCGCCGGCACGCCTGGGCACCCGCGGTGATGGGCGCCTCCGAGGACGGTGCCACCGCCTACGCCCGCGCCGGGCTCGGCGCGCTGCAACTGGGCGACGAGGCCATCGTGCAGGTGTCGTCCTTCGATCTGAACGGCCGCGACATGCGGGTCACCCGGCAGGCCGTGCACCGGGTCCGCCGCACCGGCGCCGTCTGCCGGATCCGCCGCCACGAAGCGCTCACCGACGCCGAGATGGAGGAGATCGTCGGCAAGGCGGACGCCTGGCGCGACACCGAGACCGAGCGGGGCTTCTCCATGGCCCTGGACCGCCTCGGGGACCCCGCCGACGGCGACTGCCTGCTGGTCGAGGCGTTCGCGGAGGACGGCCGGCTGCTCGCCCTGCTGTCGTTCGTGCCGTGGGGCCGCGACGGCATCTCCCTGGACCTCATGCGCCGCGACCGTACCGCCCCCAACGGCATCATGGAGTTCATGGTCGCGGAGCTGTGCGCGGCCGCGCCGAAGCTCGGCGTGCGGCGCATCTCCCTGAACTTCGCCGTCTTCCGCTCGGTCTTCGAGGAGGGTGCCCGCATCGGCGCCGGACCGGTCCTTCGGCTGTGGCGCCGCCTGCTGCTGTTCTTCTCCCGCTGGTGGCAGCTGGAGGCGCTGTACCGCTCCAACGCCAAGTACCACCCCGAGTGGTACCCGCGCTTCCTCTGCTACGGCGACGCCGCCGCCCTCGCCCGGATCGGCCTCGCCTCCGGCATCGCCGAGGGCTTCGTCGCCGTACCGTCGCTGCGCAAACTGTGGGGCAAGGCGCATCCGAAGGGGGTGCGGCGGCCCGTCACCACCGAGGGTCTGCCGCCGCTCGCGGCGCTCGGTCTCGACGGAGGGGGCGAGACCGGGACCGGCGGTGCGGACGCGGGTCTGCCCGAGCAGGTCCGCATCCGCCACCGCACCCTGGACCGGCTGCGCGCCGACGGCATCGACCCCTACCCGGTCGGCGTCCCCACCCGCACCCACACCCTCGCCGAGGTCCGCGAGGGCCAGGACGTGACCGTCGCCGGGCGGATCATGCTGGTGCGCGACTTCGGCGGGATCGTCTTCGTCGTACTGCGCGACTGGTCCGGCGACCACCAGCTCGCGCTGACCCGCGAGCGGACCGGCGCCGGCCTGTCCCGCTTCCGCGCCGGCACCGACATCGGCGACCACCTCGTCGCCACCGGCCGGGCCGGCGTCAGCGACAAGGGCGAACCGACCGTCTTCGTCACCTCCTGGCAGCTCACCGGCAAGTGCCTGCGCCCGCTGCCCGACAAACGCCGCGGCCTGGCCGACCCCGAGGCCAAGGTGCGCATGCGCTACCTCGACCTCGTGACCAGCCCCGCCGCCCGCGACGTCGTGCGCGCCCGCTCCACCGCCGTCCAGGCCCTGCGCCAGGGGCTGCTGGAGCGCGGCTTCCTCGAGGTCGAGACGCCGATGCTCCAGCAGATCCACGGCGGCGCCAACGCCCGCCCCTTCACCACCCACATCAACGCCTACGACCTCGACCTGTATCTGCGGATCGCGCCCGAGCTGTATCTGAAGCGGCTGTGCGTGGGCGGCATGGAGAAGGTCTTCGAACTCGGCCGCACCTTCCGCAACGAGGGCGTCTCCTACAAGCACAACCCCGAGTTCACGATGCTGGAGGCCTACCAGGCGTACGCCGACTACGACGTGATGCTCGACCTGGTGCGCGAACTGATCCAGGGCGCGGCCACGGCGGCCTTCGGCGCGCCCGTGGCCCGCAAGGACGGCCGGGAGTACGACATCTCGGGGCGCTGGCCGGTCAAGACGGTGCACGGGGCCATCTCGGAGGCCCTCGGCGATGAGATCGGCGCGGGCACCGAACTGGCCCGGCTGCACCTGCTGTGCGACCGCGCCGGCGTGCCGTACACCCAGGACGACGGGCGTGGTGACGTCGTCCTCGAGATGTACGAGCGGCTGGTGGAGGAACGCACCCAGCTGCCCACGTTCTACAAGGACTTCCCGACCGACGTCTCCCCGCTGACCCGTCAGCACCGCACCGATCCGCGCCTGGCCGAACGCTGGGACCTGGTCGCGTTCGGCACCGAACTGGGCACCGCCTACTCGGAACTGACCGACCCGGTCGAACAGCGCCGCCGTCTGACGGAACAGTCCCTGCTGGCCGCCGGCGGTGACCCGGAGGCGATGGAACTCGATGAGGACTTCCTGGACGCCCTGGAGTACGCCATGCCGCCGACGGGCGGCCTCGGCATCGGAGTCGACCGTCTGGTGATGTTCCTGACCGGCCTCACCATCCGGGAGACCCTGCCGTTCCCCCTGGTCCGCCGCCGCTGAGCGCACCGAGGTGGTGCGTTTTGCAACCGCAGACCCGGCTGCTTGCGCCGAGCGGGTGTTTTCCCGGGGCCGGGCCGGTGGTGGCGTGGTGCGCCGTGCGGGTGCCGGGCGACTGATTGGACATGAAGAAGGATCAGTTCCTCACCCGGCGCCGGGCGTTGTTCGCGGGTGCCGCCGCTCTGGGCGCGGCCGGGACCGCCGGGCTGTTCGCACTGGAGGGCGCCGACGAGCCGGCCCGCCCCGCCCCGCCCGCGGCGGGCGCCCCCGCCGCGCGCCTGCCGGAGAAGCCGTCCGCCTACCGTCTGCAGCCCGAGGCCGGATACGGGCCGCCGCACGCGGCGCCGCCGCGCACACCTGTGCGGCGCGAACCGCTGCTCAAGCTCGCCGCGCGCGGCCGCACCATGTTCCTGACGTTCGACGACGGGCCCGACCCCCACTACACCCCGGGCATCCTGGACACCCTGCGCGAGCACGACGTGCGGGCCACGTTCTTCGTGTGCGGGGAACAGGCCGACTGGAACCGGGACCTGCTGGCACGCATGGCCGACGAGGGCCATGTCGTCGGCAACCACACCTGGACCCACCCGCTGCTCACCCAGCTCACCCGCAGCCAGATCCGCAGTGAGATGGAGCGCACCAGCGACGTCATCGAGGACGCCTACGGGGAGCGCCCGCGCTGGTTCCGCGCCCCCTACGGCGCCTGGAACCGCGCCGCCTTCCAGCTCGGCGCCGAGATGGGCATGGAACCGCTGGCCTGGACCGTCGACACCGAGGACTGGACCGTTCCCGGCACCGGAGCCATCGTCCGTGCCGTGGAGGAGGGCGCCGGCCCCGGCGTCGTGGTGCTCTCGCACGACGCCGGCGGCGACCGCTCCGAGAGCGTGAGCGCGCTGCGCACCTACCTGCCGCACCTGCTGGACTCCGGCTACCACCTCTCCGTGCCGAGCAGGCCGTACGCCTGAGCATCACGGGCCTTCGCCCGCCGGCCGGGACACCGCTCAGCGGACCTCGGTCAGGCGGGCGAAGACGACGACATTCCCGTCGTAGCCGTTCTTCTTCGAAAAGCCGCCCCCGCAGGTGATGACCCGCAATTCCGGCGCGCCTTTGGACGCGTAGACGCGGTCGCCGGGGAAGTCGGCCTTGGAGAACACCTCGATGCCGTAGATCTCGAACACCGCCGTCTTTCCGTCCTGGCGGTGCACCTCGACGCGATTTCCTTTTTTCAGGGCGCCCAGTCCGTAGAAGACCGCGGGGCCCTGTTTGTTGTCGACGTGGCCGACGACGACCGCCGTGCCCTTTTCTCCGGGTGAGACGCCGCCGGTGAACCAGCCCGCCAGATTGGGGTCCTCCGGGGGCGGCGCGTCGACCCAGCCGTCCGCGTCCAGGCCGACCGGCATGACGGGCGCGTCGACCTGGATCGCCGGAATACGCACCCGGTCGGCCACGGAGAACGCGAGCGGCTCGGGCGCGCGGCCGAGCACGCCCGGGGCGCTGCGGCTGTCGGCGGCCGCGGCCGACGCCGGCTGCGGCGGGCCCACGTCGAACTCCCCGGAGCCATTGCGAATGAGCGCGAGACCGGTGAGCAGAACCAGCGCTATCACCCCCCACGGGGCGCGCTTTCTCCGCCGCTCCTCCTCGGCCAGTTCGGACAGCTCGGACGCAGACATTCGCCATCCCCTTTCGACACGGCCGTCGCCGCGCCATGGTGCGCATGAAAGAACGCTAAGTCCGGTGGGCGCGAGCGGCGAGGAGGCGACGGCGAACGGGTGGCGGGAGTTCCCCGGGTGCGCCATCCGTGGCGCGGCCGGACGGATCGTTTCTGACGGTCCGTGACCTGCGGCGATATCCGGCCGCGGTCCTTGCCCCCGGCGTGTCGTCTCACCGGGACGGACCATCCCCGAAATGCGGGAGCGCGCACGGCATCCGAGGGTTTTTGCGGGAGACGCTTTCTCGCCGATCGACCGGGGACGGGTCCCGGGGTGTCTTCCGCGGAGGATCACATGCGCAACTCTCGTGCCCTGGCGGCCTCGGCCGCCGCGGTCGCCGCCCTCGGCCTCGCCGCCCCCTCGGCCGCCGCGCGGGACGGCATGAACTTCAGACTGAGCAACATCGTCGCGCTGCCCAGCGTCATCGCCCGCGGCGGGCAGCTCACCATCACCGTCGACGGCTGCCCGTCCGGCGGCACCGCCACCTCGGACGCCTTCCAGCCCACGCCGCTCACCCCGATCCACGGTGCCAACCAGACCGCCAAGGGCACCGCGGTGATCAACCACAACGCACGCCCCGGTGCCCACAGCATCACGGTCAACTGCAACGGGCAGACCCTGACCAACCCGGCCGCCTTCACCGTCATCGGCGGTGTCCGCGGCGGCCTGGGCGGCAGCACCTCCAGCGGCGCCACCCCCACCGACATGGCGATCGGCGGCGGGCTGGTGGCCGCGGCGGTCATCGGCGGCGGCGTGTTCTGGATGCGCCGCCGCGCCGAGAAGCACATCTGATCGATCCCCGCGTCGCGCCTTCCCCTTCGCACCGCGCACGACGCACACGGTGAGGGCGTCGCCCCGGACCCCGAGCGGGGCCCCCGGGGGCACCCGGATGGACGCCCCGCCCGCCCCGCGGAGCCCCGGGAAACACCCCC